>JANXSB010000563.1 GCA_025352865.1 Chthoniobacter sp.
GCCGAACTCGCCCTCCCCGCGCCCGCCCTGCTCGTCGAGCACAACGGCCTCGCCCTCCGCCGCGACGAATGGCCGCAGCGCCCGCTCGCCGACGGGGATCGCGTGGAGATCGTCCGCATCGTGGCCGGCGGCTAGCGCAAACCTCCGGCTAGTAATCCTGGAAATCCGCAAGCCGGAGGCTTGCGCTACCGCATTCCAAATCTGGGAGAAAAGCCCCCCCGGCATAACGGCTGCTTTACTCTGTGCCGACTCGCACCCGCTTCTGATGTCCGCCGCTCTAACATACCGCCCGCACACCGTCCGTCCGTTGGATCGCGGGACGCGGATGCCTTTTCCCGCAGACCGCGCGGGCTCCCCCGGCCCGCCGCCGCGGTCGCGCGCCGACCGCTGCTAGACCACCGACCGATGTTCTCCGAGCGCGCACCCACTCGCAGGAAATGTGGGAAGTTTATGGCCCTGCTGCTCGCCCTCGCCGCGGGCTGGCCGGAGCTGGGCCGCGCAAGCCCGGAGGTCGGCTCGGAATACCAGACCAAGGCCGCGCAGATTTACTCCTTCACCAAGTTCATCGACTGGCCGCCGAAAAAATTCCCGTCGGCGGAGTCGCCGTTCATCATTGGCGTGTACGGCACCGATGACATCACGGACTTTCTCCGCGAGTCCTTTCAAACCCGCCGGATCAAAGACCGCCCCGTCGAAATCCGCCACCTCACGAACAAGGCCGAACTCGTCGGCTGCCATCTCGTTTTCGTCAGCCGCTCGGAGAGCAGCCGGCTCGGCACGGTGCTCTACGAGATGCGCCACGAGAACATCCTCAGCGTTGGTGAAAGCGACAACTTTCTCAAAGGCGGCGGCTGCATCAATTTCCTGAACGTCGAGGGCGCGATCCGTTTCCAGATAAACCTCGGCGCCGCCAGCCGCGAGAGCCTCAAGGTCAGCTCGAAGCTCCTGCCCATCTCCTACCTCGCAAACGGTGCGCCCCATCTCGCGCCCGTCACTTCGCCCTGATTCTTCTCCAAATGTTTCACCGCCTTCGCCACCTCCCGATTCAGCGCAAGCTCCGCCTCGTCGTGCTCGCCACCTGCACGGCCGCGCTCTGCGTCGCATCAAGCGCCCTCTTCGCGCTGCAGTTTTTCAATTTCAAACGCGACTTCCAGCGCGACCTCACCGCCGTCGCCGAGATCATCGCGAGCAACAGCACCGCCGCCGTACAGTTTCAAAACGAAGACGACACCCGCGAAATCCTCACCGCGCTCAAAGCCAAGCCGCAGATCATCGGCGCGGAAATCGTGCTCAGCGACGGCACCGCCCTCGCCGCCGTCGGCAACACCCACGGCTACCACGACGCGAAGCAGCCGCCCGACCCCGGCTTCCGCGACGACGGCTACGACCTCCTCTACGTCCACCCCATCGTCCTCGACCACGAGCGCATCGGCTCTCTTTTTCTCCACGCCGATTACGCGCGCCAGGCGGCGCAGTTGCAGCGGCTCTTTGCCGGCACGCTCATCGCCGTGCTCGCCATCTCGTTTCTCGTCGCCGTGCTCGTCTCGTCGAAACTCGAAACCGTCATCCTCGGGCCGATTCAAAACCTCGCCGACACCGCGCGCCGCATCGCCTCGAAAAACGACTACTCCGTGCGCGCCGCGAAAGTCGTGGACGACGAGGTCGGCTCGTTCACGGATTCCTTCAACAGCATGCTCGACCAGATCCAGACGCGCGACACCGCGCTGCTCCACGAGATCGCCGAGCGCAAACGCGCCGAGTCCGAGCTCCAGCACACGCAGCGGGAACTCATCGACGCCTCGCGCCAGGCCGGCATGGCCGAGATCGCCACCGGCGTGCTGCACAATGTCGGCAACGTCCTCAACAGCGTGAACGTCTCCGCCATCCTCATCGCCGAGCGCCTCGGCCAGTCGAAGACCGAGAACCTCATCAAAGCCACGGCGCTGCTCCGCGCGCAAAACGGCGGCCTCGCCGAATTCCTCACGAACGACCCGAAGGGCCAGCTCCTCCCCGGCTACCTCGCCGACCTCAGCCAGCA
>JANXSB010000564.1 GCA_025352865.1 Chthoniobacter sp.
GTCGGTTAAGCGCATGGGGGCTCCATGAATCTGCCGAACCAACTCACCGTCGCGCGCTTTTTCCTGACGATCATTTTCGTCGCGGCGCTCTCGTCGGGATGGCGCTTCGGCTGCACCACCGGGCTCGTCGTGTTCATCGCGGCGGGGGTGACGGATTATTTCGACGGCGCGATCGCGCGGCGGCGGAATCTGGTGACGGATTTCGGCAAACTCATGGATCCGCTGGCGGACAAAATCATGATCGCGGCGGCCTTCATCTGCCTCGTGCCGCGAAACGCGTTTCCGGCGTGGGCGGCGATTGTCATCATCAGCCGCGAGTTCCTCATCACGGGCCTGCGCCTGCTCGCCGCGAGCAAAGGCGTGGTGCTGTCCTCGGAGCGCCTGGGGAAGCACAAGACGGTGTGGCAGATTGTGACGGTGATTTATTTTCTGATCCTGCTCGCGCTCCAGGAATCGGAACGCGCGGGGCTGATTCCCGCGACGCTGCTGACGGCGTTCCCGCAGGCGTGGTCCTACGGCGGATTCCTGCTCTACCTCGCGCTCGCGCTGACGCTCTACTCGGGCTTCGGCTACCTGTGGAAACACCGCGCGCTCATCGCCAGCGCGTAGGCTCTTTTTCCGCGTGCCTGAGGGCATGGACGGGAGTTCGCCGCGCGGCCAGCGGGAATCGCGGGCGGATTATTTTCGACGGGGAATCAACAAAACCGGATCAGCCGTGTCTGTGAGCCGGACGAGTTTCGCGCGAGGCAAATTATCTGTTGCTTCGCAGCCGCCCTCCGTCTAATCCCCTCCCGCCCAACCAGCCCCGTCGTTTTCCACTCACCGCTTTCCTCCCGCATCCCATGATTTTTCGCCGGCCCTTGTGGGTCATTCTTACGATTGGCTGCTGCTCGCTGGCACCGACCCAGGCGCAGGAGAATACCACCGGCGGCACGGCGTCTCCGGGCGGCGGTGCGAGTTCGGCTTTCGGATCTCCGACGCCGGGTGGGACGGGCGCGGGGACGGGGGAAACGGCTCCCGGCACCGGCAGCAGCAGTGCTTTTGGAACGAAGCCTCCGGGCACGGGAACGACCACGGAGCCGGGCGCGAAAAAGCCGGGAACCGGTACGAATGCCGGGACGGACGGCCATGGCAATGCGAACGGCGCGGCTTCGACCTTTGGCGACGAGCAGACGGGGAAGAAAAAACCGGCCGACGCGGAGGCGACGTTCACGATTCCCGGCGGCTATGGCAAACCGGCGCAGCAGTTCACGGCGGGCGAGGGGCGGCTGGCGCGGCCGAAGTTTCGCTACACGGGTTCGCTGCAGTTCGGGTATGACGACAATATCTTCCAGGCACCGACCAACTCGGCGACGCAGGACATCGTCGTGACGGTGCCGGAGAGTGCGGCCATTCCGACGCGGACGGAGGTGGGAATCGGGCCCAATGGCGAAGTCCAGACGGTGACGATCCCAGGCACCGCTGCGAAGACGCGGAAGATCGTCATTCCCGGAGGGGCGGGACAGCAGCGGATCGGCAGCTTTCTGGCGCGGCCCAGCGTGGGTTTCGATGTGCAGTTTGCGTCGCGAAAGACGCTTTTCACTTTCGACATCAGGACGGGCGCGGACGTGTACTGGGACCGGCCCGGCAAGGACGTGGATTATTCGGGTTCGGTGTCGCTGATGTATCTCCGTCGGCTCACGCCCCGCCTGCAATTCACGGCCAATGTCGGTGCGAGTTACCAGACGCAACCGGACCTGAGCCAGGTCAATACGTCCACGCGGCAGGCTGGTTCCTTCCTTAGTGCAACGAGCAAGATCGATATGTCGTACCGGATCACGCCGCGGGTCAGCATCGTGGCCAGCGCCAGCTACAATGCCGTGCGTTACCAGGACACGGCGCAGCAGTCGGGCGACTATGGCGAGACGGTTTTCGGCACGGAGCTGCGGTATCTTTTTTCCCCCCGCCTCACCCTTTTGGGCGAAGTGCGCTATAGCTCGATTGCGTATGCCAACACCCAGGCCCGCGACGCGCACACGCTCTTCCTGCTGCTCGGCGGCGAGATCACGCTCAGCCGGCGCTTCAGCTCCACGGTGCGCCTGGGGGCCAGCGAGCGCAGTTTCGACCAGGGTGGCGGCAGCGCCAGTTCGCCGTACGGGGAGCTGACTCTCAGCTACCAGCTCGCCAAGGCCACCATCATCCGCTTCAACGGACGCTATGGTTTTGAAGAGCCGCCGGATGCCCAGAGCAAGCTGCTCTCGCTCCGCTCCGGACTGAGTCTGGGGCAGTCCTTTTCGCCGCGGCTGCGCGGCACGTTGGGGCTCAATTACGTGCGGCAGACGACGACCACCACCCCGGTCGCCGCCGGCACCCTGCCGGAGGCGAAATCGACGATCAACACGGTCGATTCGACCATCGGGTTTGAATACAACCTGAACCGCGAATGGACGCTGAATGCGAACTACAGTTACTCGCGGGAGTTTGGGACAAATTCGCTCCGAGACTACGACCGGAACCGGGTTTTCGTGGGTGCAGCCTATGATTTTTGAACGGATTCGCCTGTCGGCAATCCAAGTTTGCCCTTCGCCCGTTCACGGACGACTTTCCTGACGCACCCACTTTGCGCATCACCCCCATTCCATTACCAGCTCTCCTATGAACGATACCAACGAGGTCAAACTTCACTTCCTCGACTACTGGCGCGTGGTCAAAGTCCGCATGGGCCTCATCCTGCTCACTTTTTTCCTCGTCATGGTCACGGCGGGTGTGACGACGTATTTCCTGCCGCGCGAATATTTCTCGAAGGTGCAGATGGAGGTGAAGCCGGACGGCACCGGACCAATCGGGGTTTTTGGCAGCGGCATGGCGCGCAGCTATGACCCGCAGTTTGTCGCCACGCAGTTTCAAATCCTCCAAACCACGGAGATTCTCTACCCGGTGATCGAGCGGCTGGAATTGGTCAAGGAATTCTCCCCGGTCGGCCAGAAACTGGGGATGGAACAGGTCTGCCGCCGCCTCCGGCGGGCGATGCTGCTCCATGACGTGCGCAATACCGCGCTGATCGACGTCGGTATCTTTGACATCAACTCGCAGCGCGCGGCGAACATCGCCAACACCATCGGCGTCGTCTATGTGGAGCGCCGCCGGGCGGATTTGCAGAAGAGCGTGGATCGCGGTCTCGAACAGGTGCAGGAGGAAGTCACCAAACAGCGGGCGGCGGTCCTCACGGCGAGCAGCGATGCCGCCAAACTGCGCACGCAGGGCGGGATCACCGATCCCGATCCCGACCGGGAGAACACCCTGCTGGGTGGCGGGGAAGGCGTGCTCGACTTTGACCAGAAGGAACTCAACCTACAGACGAGCAAAGTCAGCAGTCTGAAACTCCAGTTGGACTTGATCCAGAAGTTGAAACCCGAGGAATTGCCGGGGGCCTTCCGCATGATGGGCCTCCAAGATCCCAATGTGGACCGGACGGACAACATCATCCGGGAATTGAGCGTGGAAGAGAAGCGGCTGCTGAGTTCCGGCGTGGGGGAAAATCATCCGCGCGTTGCCTCCCTGCGCGGGCAGGTGGTCGTCTATAACACCCAGTTGCAAAACGCGCTCAACGGACAACTCAGAGGCTTTGCCAACACCTACGCTTTGGAGGCCAAGAAACTTGGCGATCTTCAGCTCAAGGTCGAGGCCTCGGGCAAAGCGCAGATCGATGAGAAAACGAAGATGAAGGACTACATCGACGCCAAGAACCGCTACCTTCAGGAGCGGCGGATTCTTGAAAGCTCTGAGGTCAACCTCAAGGCCGAGCGAATGAAAAGAGGCCTCGACTTGGAGCCCGCGAAGATCTGGGAAAAAGCCGAGGTTTCGCTCAACCCGGCCCGGCCGGACGTGCTGACTTTCATGAGCATCGCGGCGATCATCGGCCTCATCGTCGGTGTCGGTCTCGCCTTCTTCATCGAATACCTCGACACCAGCGTGAAGACCCTCGACGACGTCGAGCGCTTCCTCCAGATTCCGGTGCTCGCCGTCATCCCCAAGGACATCACCGTCCTCATGAAAACGACCGGCGATTCTCCCGACGCCGAAGCCTACCGCATTCTCCGGGCGAATATCGAATTCAACAAGCCCTTCCGCGACGCCAATACCTTCACTCTCATCAGCGGCGGCCCCGGCGAGGGCAAGTCCACGACGATCAACAACCTCGCCTTCACCTGCGCCAAGGGCGGCTACAACGTCCTCGTCGTCGATGCCGATTTGCGCCGCGCCACGCAGCACAAATTCTTTGATGTGAGTAATGACTTCGGGCTCACCGACTACCTCATGGGCCGCGCCGAGATCGACGAAATCGTCAAGACGACAAAGATCGACAACCTGTCCATCGTCCCCGCCGGCCAGTTGCCCAACGATTCCGTGGGCATCCTCAACTCCCAGCGGATGACCGACCTCATCGCCAAGCTCAAGCAGCAGTACGACCTCGTCTTTTTCGACTCGCCGCCCATCCTCGGCGTGAGCGACGGCTCGGTGCTCGCGAGCGAAGTGGACATGACCATCATGGTCGTGCAGCACCGCCGCTTCCCGCGCGCCATGCTCCAGCGGGTCAAGCAGGCCGTCCTCGGCGTCGGCGGACGCCTCATCGGCGTCGTGCTCAACAACGTCGATTCCAAGCACGACGACGGCTACTCCTACTACAACAGCTACAACGAATACTACGGTGCGCGCCGCGAAACCCCGCGCATCGAGACCGCCGCCCCGCAGCTCGCCCGCCCGCGTCCGGGCGCGCGCGAAGACTACTAACCCTCCTCCTGCCATGCGCCACCTCAGCCTCTTCCTCGTCCTCCTCAGTCTCCTCACCCCGCAGCTTCGTGCCGCCGAGGCCCCCGCCACGCTGCGTTCCGGTGATGTTTTCGACATGAAACTAACGGGCATGCCACGGGAAATCGTTGAAGACATCGCCAACATCCAATACACCGTCGGCCCGGATGGAACCGTGAACATCCCGCTCATCGGCAAGACCAAGGCCAGCGGACTGACCTCGACCCAGTTGGAGGATGCGATTCAGGCGAAATTCATCGCCGACAAAATCTTCACCAAGCCCACGGTGATCATCAATGTCGCGCAGGGCGCGCGCTCCATTTCGTTGAGCGGGGGCGTGCGGCAGGCCGGGAGGCAGCCATGGACTTCAGATTTGACGCTCGTCTCGGCGATCGGCAACGCCGGCGACCTCAATGACTTTGCCAGTGGCAAAGGAATCCGCGTGATCCGCGAGGGGAAGGTCTTCGGGACTTACAACCTCAAGGAGATCAGCAAAGATCCCGCCAAAGATCCGAAGCTGCTCCCGGGCGATCAGGTGATCGTGCCGCAGTAAGAGGGCGACTAAAGAGACGACTGCGTGCGCAAGACAAAAAGTAAGATTCCAACGACCACGCCGACTTTTTAGAAACCCTCTTAGAGGGCGTCTCAAAATTCAAATCGCGGGTCATCCTGAGCGGAGTTTTGGTCGGCTTTGCGACCAAAACGCAGTCGCAGGATCCCGTGGAATCGCCGCTGACGCCGCTCGTGACTCCACGGGATCCTTCGACTGCGCTTCGCCAAGCCGAAGCTCCGCTCAGGATGACCGCAGTTGGGGGAGTTTTTAGACCCCCCTCTTTTAGAGGAAGTAATCAAAATCCTGTTCGCTATGCGTCTTGCGGCGGACGCGGAAGATGTGCGCCGGCTTTTCCGGCGTGAGCCGGATGAACTGCCGGTGACCGCTCCATAGGTAGCGCTCGTCATGCAGGAGATCGTGGACCTGATAGCTCTGCCCCTCCAGCCAGCCGAACTGCTCGACCGGCACATGGATGAAGGTCTCCTGCGCGTGAAACGGATCGAGCGAGACGGCGATGAGCAAGATGTTGTCGCGCGCGGCGGTCATCTTCACGAAGTAGAGGACGAGGTCGTTGTCGGCGTGGTGAAAGCGCAGATTGCGAACCTGCTGGAGCGCGCGGTTTTCGCGGCGGATGCGGTTGAGCTGGGTGATCGTGGCTTTGATGTTTCCCGGCGCGTTCCAGTCGCGCTCCTTCCACTGGTATTTCTCGGAGTCGAGATATTCTTCGCGGGCGAGCTGCTTGTAGTCGTTGTCGCAGAGGTGGAGGAACTGGCGCACGTCGCCCGCGGCGTCGCACGGCTTCTTCTCCAGCCCCGCGTTTTCGCACAGCTCGAAGCCCGAATAGATGCCGTACACCGGCGAGAGCGTGGTCGCGAGCACGGCGCGGATGAGGAACGCGGGCCGTCCGCCGAATTGCAGAAAGCTCGGCAGAATGTCCGGCGTATTTGGCCACAGATTCGGGCGCATCGTCTCGGCACATTCGGTGTGCGTGAGCTCGACGAAATACTCGGTCAGCCCCTGCTTCGAGTTGCGCCAGGTGAAGTAGGTGTAGCTATGCGTGAAGCCGGCGCGGGCCAGCACCTTCATCATCTTCGGCCGGGTGAAAGCCTCGCTCAAAAAGATCGCGTCGGGAAAACGCTGCTGCACGCGGGTGATGAGGTATTCCCAAAACGCCACGGGTTTCGTGTGCGGATTATCCACGCGGAAAATGCGGACGCCGTGCCCGCACCAAAACTCGACCACGCTCGCGATCTCGCTCCAAAGCGTGCGCCAGTCGGCGTTGTGATAGTTCAGCGGATAGACGTCCTGGTATTTCTTCGGCGGGTTTTCCGCGTATTTGATCGTCCCGTCGGGCCGCTTGTAAAACCAGTCCGGGTGCTCGTGGACATACGGGTGATCGGGCGAGCAGTTCAGCGCGAAGTCGATCGCCAGCTCCATCCCGCGCGCGTGGATCTCTTTCACGAGCCAGTCGAAATCCGCGAGCGTCCCCAGCTCCGGTGCGACATCCTTGTGCCCGCCGCCGTTCGGGCATTTCTGATGCCGGTTGCCGATGGCGTAAGGCACGCCGGGCTCGCCCGGTTCGCACGTCACGGAGTTGTTGCGCCCCTTGCGCGCGGTCACGCCGACGGGGTGGATCGGCGGGAAATAGATCACGTCAAAGCCCATCGCCTTCGCATCGTCGATGCGCGGCAGGCAGTCGCGAAACGTCGAACCCTTGTCGCCACGCCCCTCCGCCGAGCGCGGGAAAAACTCATACCACTGCGAGAACAGCGCGCGCGGGCGATCCACATATACGAGCGGATACCGCGCGCTGAACGTGGCGCTGTCCGGCAGCGGGGCAGGCGTCCCGCCTGCCAGCTCCGTCACGACAGCCTTCTTCTTCCGCGTCGCCTGCGCCTTTTTTGCCGACGGCGAAATTTCCGTCGCAAGCGCAGGCTCCGCTTTCGCCACACCGACCGCATCCACCAACGCCACGACCGGCGGCAGATTCAGCAGATACTCCGCGCTCTCGCTGCGATCCGGGTAGGCCGTCATCAGCCCCTCCAGCTCCGGCGAATGCGCCAGCGCATTCACGTCCGCCGGCGTGCCTTCGCGAATCTTCTCCGCCAGCTCGAACAGCCGCTCCGCATCGCGCTTCTGCCCCGCCGCCTGAGCCAGCCGCGCCGCTTTCTCCACGAAGCCCGCACCTTCCACCGTCTCGCTTTTCAAGTCCGGCAGCGCCGCCGCAAACTTCAGATGAAACTCATGCTGCCACGAAAGAAACGTGTCGCCCCACGCCTCGACCGTGAATTCATAGACCGCGTTTTCAAACACCGAGAACGTCCCGAGCCACCGATCGTTTGCCTTCGCGCTCGGCGTCATCGGCGTCTCATACCAGCGCGCCTCGCCACGCTTCCGCCATTTCAAAACCGCGCTCACGATGTCGTGCCCGTCCTTGAAAACATCCGCCTCCACCGCGATGTCCTCGCCCACCGCGCGCTTCACCGGGTAGCGCCCACCCTCGACGAGCGGCTGCACATTCTCGATCACACAAGTCGGCGGGCGGGGCATCATGGTGCGGGCAGTTTGCGCCACCGACCGCCACCGTCGCAAGCCCGCTGCGCACGGCAGGGCTCGTGCGGCGTGCCCTCCCCCTTTCGTCATCCTGAGTGGAGATTCGGCTTTGCGAAACGCAGTCGAAGAACCTCTCACTATCTCTTCGGAAACGGCGGCGGGTGAGTTGTGCGCCTCACTCTCACCTCGCGCGGTTGGCGATATGCAAGAATGACGGCGTGGTTTTTTCGCCGCTACTTCGCCGCCAACTGCTCGCGCAGCCACGCCTTCATGTAGCGCAGCGGATGCGCGTTGGATTCGTCGGCCAGGTATTTCGTCAGCAGCTCCCGCCCGCGCTTGTTCGCCTTGATGACCGGCAGCAAATCCGCGCGATATTTTTCATCCGCGAGCTGCGCGAAAATCTCGCCGAGCCGATTCGCCGCGCTCGTGAAAAGCGCGCCCGCGTCCTTGTCGTCGAATTGCGCTAACGTGAGGTCGAGTGTCGCGGGCCAGTCGTGCATCCGCCGCGCCACCGCCGCGCGGCAGTCGCGGATGTCCGCCGCGTAGCGCCCGTGCGGGAAGGCGCGGTCGTAGGCATCGAGCGCCGCGAGCACGCGCTTCGCGTCGAACGGCTCCTGCGACGAAACCGAAATCTCATACCCGCCCTCCCAACGCGCGCCCTGCGGCCAAGTCACCGGCTTCTTCATCACCACCTCCTTCGAGCTTTGGAAAACCGCCCGCGCGTGCAGCAGCATCGCCGCCTCGCGCTTTTTGCTCTGCGGATATTTTTCCAAAAACGCCGCCGCCAGCTTCGCGAGCAGCGGGTAATCGTGCGTGCGGTAGGTGTCCGCGTCGCCATTCTTGTCCTTGCTCTTGAGGTCCACGAAAATGAAATGGTTCGCGACGACGGCGAGATTCAGGAACTCGAAATAATCCGCCACCGGCTTCGTCTTCGCATTGCCGAGCGCCGCTTTGATTTCCTTTTGCAGCGCTTCGTCGGGATGCTCCCGGTGTTCGTCGTCATTCAACGATCCGCGGAGAAATTGAAAGCGGAGACGCACATAGTCTTTGCGCACCTCCGCGCCCGGATCGGGCTCGGAAAAAAAGAGTGCGAGATCATCAACCAGATTCACCCAGGCCAGATCGCTCCAGGTGACGAACGTTCCGCGCGCCTTGCCGCGCAGCGCCTCCACGCGCGCTTTCAATTTCGCGGGCTCGGTTTCGCCCGCGTCCCGTTCCAAAGCCTCGATCTGCGCGGTGATGCCGGCCTCCGCCGGATTGTCGCCGACACCTTTTTCCTCCACCTTCAGCGCATCCATACCGCGCAGATCCTCGCCCGCCGGGTGGCGGTGCAGCGTGTCTATCTCATCGTCGTTTTCACCCTTCGCGCGCTTTTTCGGCGCGGTGAAATCCCACGCCACCGCGAGGCGCAGCGCCTCGGGTGACGACGGGCATTCCGTGCGCAGACGGTCGTAGAGCTTGCGTGCCGTGTCGCTCCATTTCCGCGCCACCGCACGCTCGAAAGTGAACGGCGACACGTCCGCAATCAGCGGCATCGCGCGCAAAGCCAGCCAGAGCGCCTGCGCCGTCTGCGGGGTGCCGGGCTGCGCGTCGGAGGCTTCGAGCCACCAGGCGAAGGCGTGCCGCAGCTCGTCGCGGCCCTCAAGATCGAGTGCCACATTTCCCGTCGCGCCGACGAAGGGTGCGCTCGCCACGCGCCGCGCATTGGCCTCGGCGGTGAAGTCGAGGAAGACCTCGCGGCGCGTCTCGTCGGTATCGAGCGGATACGTGAGCAGCTTGCCGCGCGCGGCGGCCCACGCATCGCCGAGCTTGCGGCAGGCCGCGCCGCGCGCCGCCGGCTCCTTCGCGTCCTGCGCCGCCTTCGTCAGCCGCGCGAGCGGCCCGGCGAAAAGCTCCCACTGCGCGGGCGTCATGTATTTTTTTGCCTCGTCAAACTGCTCCTTCGCCAGCAGCCGCTGCGCGATCGCCTCGGTGAAACGCAGCCGCGCCACGGGATCGAGCTTCGCGTCCTGCGTCGGCGCGGCCAGCTCGGCGATGGGCGCAAAATTCAGCAGCGTGTCGATGAGCGCGCTCACCTGATTCGCGTCGATGCCGTTGAGGATCGGATACTCGCCGCGCTCGCTGAAAAAAACTTCCCTCTCCAGCTTGCTGCCCGGCTGCTCGGGATTTTGTGAGTCCAGTTTTTCGCCAGCGGCTTTCGGCACCAGCTTTTGCAAAGCCAGCACGGCTTCGCCTCCGCGATGATCGTCCGTCAGCGCCAGCCCTAGCCGCAGCCGCGCACCTTCGGCCAGCGGGCTTTGCGGAAACTTTTCGAGCAGCGTTTGCAGCGGCACCGTGGCTTCGCCCGGACGTTTTGCGCGATGCAGCGCCACGCCGCGCGCGAAAAGCAGATCGTCGCTTTTCTCCACCGCCGCGCTTGCGGAATCGACCAGCTTCAGCGCCTGCTCTTGCTGGCCCGCACCGCTCGCGGCGGACGCGAGCATCGCGAGATAGCGCGGCTTCCACTCCGCGCTGGCGTAAATTTTTTGCTCCGCGGAAATCGCCGCCGCCAGCCGCGGCAGCACTTTTTTCCGCCAGCCGCGCACCTCGTCCACGGGGTCGAATTTGCCGTTGTAGTTATCCGACTCGCTCGTGTTCAGCACGAGATAGGTGAGCGCCTGCGCGGCGGCCGGATGCTTCGCGACTTCCGCCAGCGCGGCGTCGCGCGGATCGGCGGCGAGGCGCGAAAGCGTCTTCTCGATCATGATCGCCGCTGAGTCGGAAAGCTCCGGGTGCTCCGCCAGATCGAGCTGCTGCGCGTAGCAGCGCAACGCCGTGGCGTAATCGCCACCGTCCCACGCGAACGCGCCCAGCCAGCCCAGCGCGTCGCCGTAAAAACGCCCGTGCGGATACCTCGCGAAGTATTCGTCGAAGAGTTTTTTCGCCTTCGTCCGCTCGCTTTCATTGAGCTGCCTGTCGGTCTGCGTGTAGTCCTGCTTGCGCGTCTTCCAAATCGCGCAGCGCAGCGCCATGAGCATGGCGGTCTCGGCGCGCGGATGCTTCGGAAAATCCGCGGCCACCTTCAAAAACCGCGCCTGGCTCTCCGGGATTTTGCCGCCGCGCCAGTCCGCCGCCGCGCGGAGATAGAGCCAGTGCGGCTGCAGCGCGGGCGAGGCTTTGGCAAGCTGCCGCTCGATCTCGGCGTTGAACGCGGGATTCGGAGCCGGGCGCTCGCGCTCGGGGTCGGCGGGTTTTGGCCCTGCAAAGCTCACACCGAAGCGGTCTGCCTGCTCGATCCGCCATTCGAGATAGGCGGTGCTTTCCGCCGCGGTCGCCGGGCCGGCGAAAAGATCGCGCACATCGTGGAGCAGATTCAGCATCGGCGTGTCGGCCGCGGCGCGCGCGGTGGCGATCATCCTTTCGAGCGACGTGAGCGCCTCCGCGCCCGGCTTTTTCGGCAGCGCGAGCAACTCGGCTTGGAAGTCGGTTTTCGCCGCAGGTGTCTCGGGTTTGCCCGTTTCCGCGAGCACCTGCCCGATGGATTTCGCGGGCAACTGATCGAGCCGCAGGTAGTCGGCGAGTGTCTGCAGCGGTTCCTCGTAAAAGCCGCCCGTCGCCCGCGCGTACGGCTGCGCGAAGGCGAGTGCGACGGCGAGTAAAGCGCAGCGTTTCACGGTGGCGGTTCGGCGGGTGTGACGGGTTTCCATTCGGCGGCTCCTTCGCAGTTGAGGATTCGGTAGCGAACGCCCGCGAACGTGGCTCCCGGTCCGAGTTGCAGCAAGCCGGTTCGCCGCACCGCGCCCGCGCGCAGGTCGGCGAACCAAAACGTCAGCCGTGTGGCGAGCGGCACGGCGACAGGCTTCGGCGTCTTGGTGTCTGGATTCGCGTGGCTCGTCACGCGCCAGAAATCCCCCGTGAGTGCTTCACGGAATACGGGTGCGGGAGCGTCGAGTTCGAGCGCGTAACCGCGGTCGCGGTCGTCTTTTTCGCCCGACAAACGCGGCGCGAGATCGAAAGGCGAATCGTTGACGAGTTCGAGTTGTGCGCCCGCCGACCGGCGCAGAATCAGGCGCGGCTGTGCAGGCGACGCGATGTTCGCGAGATCG
>JANXSB010000610.1 GCA_025352865.1 Chthoniobacter sp.
TGCTTGTCCATCGGGTCGCGCATGATGCCGGGCACGTCGGAGAGGTAGATCATCTTCGCTGCCTGGAGCCGGCCCGCGATGGTGCCGGCGGCGATGTCGGCATTGATATTGAGCACCACGCCATCGGCATCTTTGGCGAGCGGCGAAATGACGGGCACATGTTCGCGGCCGATGGCGGCGAGGATTTCGTCGAGCCGCACCTCCTCGACTTCGCCGACGAAACCGAGATCGACCGTCGCGGCCTTGCCCTCGGTCTGCGGCGGCAGTTTTTTTCCCACAAGCACGCGCTTTCCGGGGATGCCGACCGCGCGCCCGCCGAGCGCGTTGAGCTGCGTGACGATGCCGGGATTGATGATCGTATCGAGCACCTCCTCAACGATGCGGATGGCCTGCTCATCCGTCACGCGCAGCCCGTTGACGAACCGCGCCTTTTGCCCCGCGTCGCGCATGCGCTGCGTGATCGCCTTGCCGCCGCCGTGGATGAGCACGGGGTTGATGCCCACGGCTTCGAGGAAAACGACATCGCGCAAAAATCGCTCAATGACCTGCTCGTCCTCCATCGCGCTGCCGCCGTACTTGATGACAAAAAGTTCGCCGCGGAATTTCTGGATGAAAGGCAGCGCCTCGATGAGGGACTCGGCGCGGTCGTTGGGTGGTTTGGCCATTGAGGAAAGTTGAGAGTTGAGAGTTGAGAGGCACCGGTGGTCTGCCGTGCGCGCGGGCGGGTGGGCGTTTCTTTTTGGCAAAGATAGCCGGTGAGATGCGCGCCGCGTCGAGAAAAAGCGCGCTGCCGCTCAACCACGCCTCTCAACTTTCAACTCTCAACCTCCCCACTCACTCGCCCATGTTCAGCTTCACGTATTCCGTGCTGAGGTCGGTCGTATAAACGGTGTAGTCCGCTTTGCCGAGGCGCAGGTCGATGGTGATGGTGAAGCGTTTCTGCGCGACGACTTCCTGGAGTTTTGCGAACGGCGTCTTGCTCGGCATGCCGCCCTGCACGGCGATGAGGCCGTCGTAGAAAATGTCGATGACTTCCTCGCGCAGCTTTGCGCCGGAGTAGCCGAGCGCGTCCATGATGCGGCCCCAGTTCGGATCGCCGCCGAACCACGCGCATTTCGTCAGCGTGGAATTCGCGACGGCCTCGGCGGCCTTGCGCGCATCGCTGAGCGTGGCGGCGGCGTTGACGTGGACTTCCACAAATTTCGTCACGCCCTCGCCATCCTCGACGATCATGCGCGCGAGGTTCTTCGTCACATGGTCGAGCGCGCGCTGGAAAATCTTGAAGGCGGCGGTGCCGTGGCGCAGCGGCTTGTTCCCGGCGGCGCCGTTGGCGAGCATGATGACGGTGTCGTTCGTGCTCATGTCGCCGTCGATGGTGATGCGGTTGAAGGACTGCTCGACGGAGACGCTCAGCGCGCACTGGAGCTGCTTTTTGTCGATCACCGCATCGGTCGTGAGGAAACACAGCATCGTCGCCATGTTTGGGTCGATCATCCCCGCGCCCTTGGCGATGCCGCCGATGCGGACGGCCTTGCCGTCGATCTCAAACTCGACGGCGATTTCCTTCGCGAAAGTGTCGCTCGTCATGATCGCCTCCGCCGCGCGCCGGCTCCCGTCTTTCGCCAAAGCGGCGGGCAGCGTCGCGATCGTCGCCTCCATTTTCTCGATCGGCAGCGGCACGCCGATGCGCCCGGTCGAGCACACCATCACCTGCCGGTCCTTGAGCCCGAGTGCGTTCGCGGCCGCCTGGGTCATGCGCTTCGCCGTCTCGATGCCGGCCAGTCCGGTGCAGGCGTTGGCGTTGCCCGCGTTCACGATGATCGCCCGCACATCGCCCGTGCGCAGATGCGCGAGCGAGACGCGCACCGGCGCGGCCTTCACCTTGTTCGTCGTGAAAGTCGCCGCCGCGACGGTCTCGTGCGGCGAGTAAATCAGCGCGATGTCCGGGCGGTCCACATTGCTCGCCTTGATGCCGCAATAGGCGCTCCCGGCGAGGAAGCCTTGCGCAGCGGTCACGCCGCCGGGGATTTCGGTGTAAGACATGGCAGACGGATTTCCAGTAAAGTTCGGCGAGAGAAAACGAGGGCTGAGGAAAGCCGCTTCCGTGCGCGGGGACGAGGAAGATTTGCAGGCAGCTAAAGCAGCGCCGTCGTTTCCGGCCAGCCACACATCACGTTGAGCGATTGCACGGCCTGGCCGGACGCGCCTTTCACCAGATTGTCCTCCGCGCTCAGCAAAATGATCCGCCCCGTGCGCGGGTCATGCCGCCACGCCACGTCGATGAAATTCGTCTGCGTCACATTCTTCGTATCCGGCGTCCCGTTTTCGCCGAGCAGCCGGACGAACGGCTCCGCCGCATACGCTTCGGTGAGCGTGGCGAAAATCTCCGCCGGGCTCACGTCGTCGGCGGGCGCGGCGGTGATCGTGGTGAAAATGCCGCGGCTCACCGGGATGAGATGCGGGAGGAAAGTGACCGTCACCGTGTCGCCATACGCCCTGCTCAGCTCCTGCTCGATCTCCGCGAGATGCCGGTGCTTCGGCACGCTGTAGGCGCGCACGCTTTCATTGCACTCCACGTAAAGCAGTTCCGTCTTCGCATTCCGCCCCGCGCCGCTCACGCCGCTGAGGCTGTTGATGACGATGCTCGCCGGCTTCAGCAGCCGCCGCTTCAGCAGCGGATGCAGTGGCACGATCACGCTCGTCGGGTAGCACCCCGGCGACGCGATGAGCTGCGCCCCGCGAATCTGCTCGCGGTGAATCTCCGGCAGCCCGTACACGCTCACCGCCGCCAGCTCCGGTGCCTGAGGCGGTGTTTCCGAAATTCGCGGGGCTGCGGTATGCGAAGCTGGCATTCATCGAGAGCAATGTGGCGAAGATCATCGCCACGGGTGCGCGGTTTGTTTTCCTCGCGCTGCCGCATGG
>JANXSB010000630.1 GCA_025352865.1 Chthoniobacter sp.
CGCACGCAAGCCGGAGGCTTGCGCTACCGTTCGGCCGCCGCCGCCGCGAATTTCGCCGCGTGCTCGCGCGCCGTTTTGATTTCGCTTTCGTTCAGCGAAAAGCCCGTCGTCCCCGACGCCATGAGATTCGTCACATCCTGCCGGTGCTCCAGTCCGAGTGCGTGGCCGAGCTCGTGCGCGGTCACGCGCGGGATCGGTTCGTCCAAGCCGCCCGGCACTTTTTTCAGCCACGCCGTGTCCTTCACGATTGCGAACTGCCCCGACCAGAATCCGTTCTCCGCGAAGTTTTTCACGTAGCTCACGTTGAGTCCGTTCTTGAGCAGCCGTTCCTTGGGCAGCGCGCCGCCGCCGCCGGGCATGTGTGTGACGCCCGTGGACTCCACCTCGAAGCGGATGCCGGCCGGCGCCCAGATTTTGTTCACCCTGCCGAAGATGCGCGCCACGTCCGCTTCCGTCAGCGTCGTATTCACCGCCGCCTCCTGCTCGGAGTGCAGGAGATGCACGCGCACTGGCACCGTGAGCTGCGGGAGATCCTCCGCGTGGAGTGGAAAAAGAACCACGCTCATCGCTGCGAGCGCAAGGCCCGGCAGCCGCAGTCCGCGCCCGATGGGCCATGTCGCCCGTGTTGGCGCTGCTTCGGTCATGCGAGCATGCCCGGCACTGCATTGCTCGCGTCGCGTCCCTGCACGAGCACGCGCTTGAGCTGCCGCTTCCCGTCTTTCATTTCGACGAGAATTTCAAACGCCGCGACCTCCCCTTCGATCTCCGTCGTCCACGTCTTGCCCGCGATTTTCTCCGCGTTGTGCGTGAACCACTTTTCCAAATCCGTCTCACTCACCGCCGTCTCGCGCCAGTACTCCAGCCGCGCAAACGGCAGTTCCTGAAACCGCGCGACGACATATTCACGGTCGAGAAACGCCAGCAGGTTGCCCGCCTTCGGCCCGGCCTCCCGGTCGAGCAGCACGCGGTAAATCGCCTTGAACGCCACCGGCTGTTCGATCGGGGTCAGCCGCGCGACCTCGAAAACTTTCGCCTGCAAAGCATCGTCCTCCCACAGCGTCTCCAGCAGCGCCGCGGCGAGCCGGTGCAGGAAAGCGCGCTGCGCCGCAGTCAGCTCGTGAGCCCGCGCGGGCAGCGTTTCCTGAAGCCGCGTCTTCTCCTCCTCGCTCGCGTAATTTTCCACCCACAGCTTCGCCGACGCGATCCGCTGATCGAGATGACGCCGCTCGATTTCCGTCAGCGGCGAACCTTTGCGCTTTGTGATCTGCGCGACCGTGTCGAGGTGCGGCATCTGCACGAGCGCGGAGACGAGTTGGAAGTTCGCGTTGAAATAATCGCCCTCCGGCGTCAGCTCGCAGAGCCGGTTGACGCAGGCTTCGTCAGGCGTCGCGTTCTTCTCGTGGTTCACACGCGTATGGGCGCGGTCGAACTCGTTGAAAAGTTTCACGATCCCCTCTTCGCGCACGTCGAAGTTCACCGGCGAGTTCGGCTTCGTGCGAATCATCAGAAAACGCAGCACCTCCGCCGGCAGCAAATCCGCCATGTCCCGCGCACTCGCGCCCACGCCGCGCGACGACGACATCTTCGCGCCGCCGACGAGGAAAAATTCATACGGCACCCGCAGCGGCGGCTCCGTCCCATAGATCGCGCGCAAGCATGCCTCGCTCACATCGCGCGAACCGCCCTTCGTCGAATGATCCTTCCCCGCGCCCTCGATCGTCACCGGAAACGCGACCCACTTCGCCACCCACTCCAGCTTCCACGGCAGCTTCCCGCGCCCGTCGAACGGCGACATCTTTCCCTCGTGCCCGCAGCCGCGTCCGAGGTTCAGCTTCGTGTTCACGACCTTCGTCGTCAGGCAGCGATACGACACGAGCTCACCGTCGTAGTCGTGGATTTCCGTCGTCCCGATGCACCCGCACTTTTCGCAAATCACCTGAAACGGAAACCAATGCGCGGGCCGGTCGCTGTTCGACACTTCCTTGTAAACGCGCCGCACTTTTTCCGCGTTGCGCAGGATCATGTCGATGGCCGTGTTGAATTGGCCGCTCCGGTAAATATCCCGCATCCGGTAGCGCTCCACCTTCACCCCGAGGTCCGCGAAGACCTGCCAAAACTCGCGCATGTAATGCTCTGCCATGTCGCCCTCGCCGCCGCACGGCGCGGGCGTATTGCACAACGGCCAGCCGAGATATTTGCCAAAGTGCTCGTCCTCGCCCTTCGGGATTTCGTCCACTGGATCGAAGTCATCGACGCCGAAAAGATAGCGCGCCTCGACCCCCTTTTCGCGCAGCGTGCGGAAGATCGCATCGTGAATCAGCACCCCGCGCAGCGCGCCCACATGCACGCGGCCCGAGGGCGTCTTCGAGTCATTGATGATCTGTGCGCCGCTGCATTTCGCGGCGATTTCTTCGGTCCAAAACATAGGGCCGGGAGAGATAGCCACGCGCCGCGCGAAGTCGAGAAGTTTGCCGAAACGCGCCGCTTTACGCCCGGCCCCGGCTTTACTAAAACGAATCAGCCATCAACCCTACACGACCCATGACCACCCGACGCGACGCCCTCAAAACCATCGCCCTCACCACGGGCGCAATCACCATCGGCTCCCACCTCCTCCACGCGCAGGCTCCCGCGACCGAAGTGCCCGCCGTCTTCAAGCTCCCACCGCTCGGCTACGATTACGATGCGCTCGAACCTTTCATCGACGCGGAGACGATGAAGATTCATCACGACAAACATCACGCCGCCTACGTGAGCAAACTCAACCAGGCCATCGCCGGTGCGCCCGGCTTTGAGAGCAAACCGATCGAGGAAATTCTCGCCAAACTCGACACCGTGCCGGAGGCCGCGCGCAAGGACATCCGCAACCAGGGCGGTGGCCACGCGAACCACTCGCTTTTCTGGCAGACGCTAAAGAAAAACGAGAACGGAAAACCGGCGGGCGAACTCGCGAAGGCCATCGACAACAGCTTCGGCGGCTTCGCAAAATTTCAGGACGATTTCGGCACTGCGGCCACGAAAGTTTTCGGCAGCGGCTGGGCGTGGCTGGTTTGGAAAAGCGGAAAGCTCAGCATCGAATCCTCGGCGAACCAGGACAGCCCGTACTCGACCGGCGGCGTGCCGCTGCTCGGCATCGATGTGTGGGAGCACGCCTACTATCTCAAGTACCAGAACCGCCGCGCCGAGTACATCAAAGCGTTTCAGAACGTCGTGAACTGGGACTTCGTGAGCGAGCGCTTCGCGAAGGCCGCGAAGGGGTGAGCGGCGTG
>JANXSB010000661.1 GCA_025352865.1 Chthoniobacter sp.
CAAAAAAATCATGGCCGCGTCCGTCCATCCTCACGCTGCACCTCGCGCCCCGGCGCACTTTCGTTTTCGCACAGCCGCGGCTAGTCTCCCGCCATGATCACCCTGCGCCCTTCCGCCGCCCGCGGCCACGCCGACCACGGCTGGCTCGATACCTTTCACACCTTCTCTTTCGCCGACTACCACGACCCCGCGCACATGGGTTTCCGCACGCTGCGCGTCATCAATGAAGACCGCGTCGCGCCCGGCATGGGCTTTGGCACGCACCCGCATCGCGACATGGAAATCCTCACCTACATCCTCGCCGGGCGGCTCGCGCACAAGGACAGCATGGGCAATGGGCGCGAGATCGCGCCCGGCCAGCTCCAGGCGATGAGCGCCGGGACAGGCATCACCCACAGCGAGTTCAACCCCTCCCGCACCGACCCCGTGCATCTCCTGCAAATCTGGCTCCTGCCCGACCGCCGCGGCCACACCCCGCGCTATGCCGAGTGGTCGCCCGCGCCGGAAAAGAACAGCGCGCTCACTTTGCTCGCGTCGCCCGATGGGCGCGAAGGTTCCGCGGCGATCCATCAGGACGCACAACTGTATCTCGCAAAGCTCGGTGCGGCGGCCAGCCTCACGCATCCGCTCGCCACCGGACGCGCCGCGTGGCTGCAGGTCATGCGCGGCAGCCTCACGCTCAATGGGCACGCCCTCGCCGCCGGCGATGGAGCCGCGGTGGAAAGTGAAAGCGCCCTCGCGCTCCACGCCTCCACCGATGCTGAGGCACTGCTCTTCGATCTCGCGTAGCAATGTGGGCGGCT
The DNA here is from genome assembly GCA_025352865.1 of Chthoniobacter sp. Lineage (GTDB taxonomy): Bacteria > Verrucomicrobiota > Verrucomicrobiia > Chthoniobacterales > Chthoniobacteraceae > Chthoniobacter. Next base: position 804 of record JANXSB010000661.1, read on the forward strand.
CTTCCCAGAGCCGCTTCCGCGGGCTCTGCGGGACTAGGAAGTCCCGCTTCCATTCCCGCACTTCACCTCGTCCCACAGCGCATCGATCTCGGGCAGCGAGAGCTTTTCCAAAACCACCCCGCGCGTCGCGGCGAGTTGCTCCACGGCGCGAAAGCGCGCGGCGAATTTCCGCGTGCCGCGGTGCAGCGCGGTCTCCGCGTCGAGGTGGAGTTTGCGGGCGAGATTCACGACCGTGAAAAGCAGGTCGCCGAGTTCGTCTTCGATGTCGTCCGTGGGCGTCTTAGGCGCGGCGAGAGCCGCGCGGATTTCGGAGATTTCCTCGTGGAGTTTGTCGAAGACTGGTGCCGCGTCCGGCCAGTCGAAGCCGAGGCGCGCGGCTTTCTTCTGCGTCTTCTGCGCGAGCATGAGCGCGGGCAGGCCGCCGGGGATTCCATCCAGTGCGCTCGCGGGCGCATCGCCTTTTTCCGCGCGTTTGATTTCCTCCCAGCGCTGGAGCACGGCGGCGCTGTCGGCGCAGTAGTCCGCGGCGAAGACGTGCGGGTGGCGGCGCACGAGCTTCGTGGCGATTTCGCGCGCCACGTCGTCGAAGGTGAAGCGACCTTCCTCGGCCGCGAGCTGCGCGTGAAAGACGGATTGAAGCAGCAGGTCGCCGAGTTCTTCGCGCAGGTTCGCGTCATCGCGATTGTCGATCGCGGCCACGACTTCGTGCGCCTCCTCCAGCAGCCCCGCGCGGAGCGTGACGTGCGTCTGCTCGCGATCCCACGGGCATCCGCCAGGGCCGCGCAGTTTGGCCACGATCTCGGTGAGTTGGTCGATCCCGGGCAGGCTCGGATCAGGCGGGAGGACGGTGGGTGTGGGTTCGGCGGATGGCATGGCTGTTTGGTTCTTACTCTTAATCGTAATCTTAATCTTAATCCCGTCTGACCCGGAGAGATGAAGATGAGGATTAGGATTAGGATTAAGAGCCCCACGAAAGCCCCTCCACTCAAATCCGCCACAGCGCCCGGTGCGTGCCGAACTCCGAGATTTCGCTGTGCGTATTTTTGCCGATGTAAATGGTGACGCCGATGACGCTGACAAAAGTGCCGACAAAGATCGAGGCCACGAGCCAGCTCGGGATGCTCGTGCCGACGCGGAGCGCCGCGTAAAACGATGCGAACGAGTCGATGGGCGGCTGCGCGTGGAGGAAAATTTTCGTGATCCACGCGGTAAGGATGATGAGGAAAATGAAAATGTAATTGCGCTTGAGCCGCCGCCCCACCGCCTCAAACGCGCTGATTTTGAACGACGGCAGGAGCAAATCCTCGCACACCAGTTTCTGCCACTCGCCTTGGAGGAGCTTCGTGTTTTGCGCCACGATCGGGACGAGAAAATGCGCCTCCAGCATGCGCACGCGGGCGCGGAAGGCGTCGTAGAACCGGTACCGCCGCGCCTCGATCCAGAGCATGATCCAGACGATGGCGATATTGAAAAAAAAGATGATGTGCGGCACCCGCTCAATGGAAAATGCAACCGTGAAAATCGTGGATGTGGTGGTGATTGCCCAGTTCGTCGTCGAGTCCAGCCGTGCGCGCCACGCCATGATGCGGCCGAGTTCGCCGCGGTAGAAATGCGCCATCGCATTCACGTAGCTCGGGTCGAAACGCGGCGGCGCTTTCGGCGGCTCGTTCGGCGGTGGCGGCTCGGGCTCTGCGCTCATGCGGGAAAGGTGGCGGCTGCGCGCGGCGCAGGCAAGCGCGGTGGCGAGAATGAAGATGCTGTCATTGTCGCGGCGGGTCTTGGCGCGGGCGGAGCGGCTGCGCTATGCGGCAGGTGGTACTTCCGCCAAAAACCAAACAGAAATCAACGCCATGAAATCCACGAACCTCATCACCACCATCGTCGCGCTCGTCGCCACCGCCGTGCTCGGACTCACCTCCGCCACGGCCAAGGACAAGGGCGATCCGAAGCTCCTCGCCAAAGCGAAAATCTCGAAAGCCGTGGCGGAAAAGACCGCGCTGACCAAAGCCCCGGACGGCACCGTGAAAGACGCCGAACTCGAGGAGGAAAACGGCAAGCTCGTGTGGTCGTTCGACATTGCGCGCCCCGGCACAAAGGACATTACCGAAGTGCAGGTCGATGCGATCACCGGGAAGATCGTGACCGTGGATGTCGAGACGCCGAAGGACCAAGCCAAGGAAGACAAGGAAAAGGCCGGCAAGAAGTAACGGCTCCCGCGTTTCACCAGCCGCCGCACACCCGCGTGGCGGCTGGCTCGCGCAGGCGTCTTGTGAAATCATTCCGCGCATGAATGTCCTCGTCGTCGAAGACGAAAAGAAAACCGCCGCGCTCATCCGCAAGGCCCTCGAAGCCGAGGGCATGACCGTCGAGCTGCTGCACCGCGGCGATGAAGTCGTCCCGCGCGCCACGGCTGCGAGCTTCGACGCCATCGTCCTCGACATCATGCTGCCCGGCCACGAGGGCCTGACCGCGCTGCGCCTGCTGCGCGCCAATGGCATCGCCACGCCCGTCCTGCTCCTCTCCGCGCGCGGCGAGGTGGACGAGCGCGTGAACGGCCTCGACGCCGGCGCCGACGACTACCTGCCCAAACCCTTCGTCCTCGCCGAACTCATCGCCCGCCTCCGCGCACTGGTGCGACGCACGGCGGGACGCGCGCCCGCGAAAATGAACGTCGCCGACCTCACGCTCGACACCCTCACCCGCGTGGCGCACCGCGGCGGCGCATCCATCCCACTCACACCGCGCGAGTTTCGCCTGCTCGAGTTTCTCATGCGCGCACCGGGCCGCGTGCGCTCGCGGGCGGAAATTTTGGAAAATGTGTGGGACTACACTTTCGATCCCGGCACGAACATCGTGGACGTGTGCGTGAAGCGGCTGCGCGAAAAAATCGACACCGACGGCGGGGCCAAGCTGCTGCACAACGTGCGCGGCGAAGGCTTCGTGATGAAAGCCGAGCCATGACCATCCGCTCGCGCCTCACCTTTTGGTACGCGGGCGTGCTTTTCGCCTCGCTCATTCTTTTCAGCGCGCTGCTTTACCACGAGTGGCATACCGATCCGTCCGCTCCGCCGCCCGCCGAGGTCGTCGCTGAGGAGGGTACCCTCAGCGATCTGGCGGAAGACCTTTGCATCAGCGCCATTCCCGCGGCCCTGCTCGGGCTCGGCGGCGGCTGGTGGCTGATGCGCCGCGCGCTCGCGCCCGTGGCCGCGCTCACCGCCGCCGCCGAGCGCGTGAATGACGGCAGCCTCCGCACCCAGCTCCCGCGCACCGGCAGCGGCGACGAACTCGACCGCCTCACCGAAGTCTTCAACCAAATGACCGCGCGGCTCGCGGATTCCTTCCAGCGCATTCGCGAGTTCACGCTGCGCGCTTCGCACGAGCTGAAAACCCCGCTCACCGTGATGCGCGGCGGGCTCGAAACCACGCTCCGCGAGCAGTCGCTGTCCGCGGAGCAGCGCGAGAATCTGCTCGGCGAAATCGATGAAATCGACCGGCTCGCGAAGATCGTCGATGGCCTCACGCTGCTCACCAAAGCTGACGCCGGACTCATCGCGCTCAACGACGAACCCGTGGCGCTCGACGACCTCGTCCGCGACGCCGCCGGCGACGGCGAAATCCTCGCCCAGCCGCACGGCATCCACATTTCCATCGCGCAATGCGACACCGCCACCGTGCGCGGCGACCAGCACCGCCTCCGCCAGGTGCTGCTCAATCTCACCGACAACGCGGTGAAGTACAACGAGCCCGGCGGCACTGTAACCCTCGCGCTCCGCCGCAATGGCGACACCGCTGAACTCGCCATCGCCAACACCGGCCCCGGCATTCCGCCCGACCAGCATGCGCGGCTTTTCGAGCCCTTTTTCCGCGGCGACACCGCCCACGTCATCGAAGGCAGCGGTCTCGGCCTCACCATCTGCCGCTGGATCGTCACCGCCCACCGCGGCACGATCCAGATCGCATCCGAGCCGGAAAAAATGACGACCGCGACCGTGCGGCTGCCGCTGGCGGAATAGGCGGCGGCGGGCAGAGGTATGAAAGGCAGGGCTGGCTCCGCACTCATCATTCATCATTCATACCTCATACCTCTCCCCACAATCCCGCCTAGGCGGCTGGCACGCGGCTCGCTAAATAGGGCGCGACAACCATGTGTGGCATTGCCGGCCTGATCGACCCGTCCTCGTCCGAAGCGGATGCACGCGCGCATCTGCAGCGGATGCTTGACCTCATCGCCCACCGCGGCCCCGACGGCACGGGCCTGCACACCGCGCCCGGCCTCGCGCTCGGCATGCGCCGCCTCAGCATCATCGACCTCGAAGGCGGCTCGCAGCCCGTCTGGAACGAAGACCAGACCGTCGGCGTCGTCTTCAACGGCGAGATCTACAACTATCTCGAACTCCGCCGCGACCTCCTCGCAGGCGGCCACACTTTCCGCACGCAAAGCGACACCGAAGTGCTCGTGCATCTTTACGAACAGCTCGGCGACGGCATGTTCGCGCGGCTCCGCGGCATGTTCGCCTTCGCCATTTTCGACACGCGAAAAAACCGCCTGCTCCTCGCGCGCGACCACTTCGGCCAAAAGCCGCTCTACTACGCGCACGACGGCGCGCGCTTCGCCTTCGCCTCCGAGCTGAAGTGCCTGCTCGCGCTCCCGTGGGTCAGCCGCGAGCGCGATCCCGACGCCTTTCTCGACTACGTCTCCTGGCTCTCGCTCCCCTCCCCGCGCACGCATTTTCGCTCGGTGAAAAAACTCGCCGCCGGCAGCTTCCTCGCGTTCCCGCTCGCCGACATGAGCGCCGCCGAACCGCGCCAATACTGGAGCTACGCGCTCACCGCCGAGCCCGACCTCACCACGCTCGACACCGCTGTCGAGGCGCTCGACGCCACGCTCCGCGACTCCGTGCAGATGCACCTCCGCGCCGATGTGCCCGTCGGCGTGCTGCTCAGCAGCGGCCTCGACAGCCGCGCCATCGCCGCCTACGCGCAGGAACTCCAGCCGGACGGCATGCAGACTTTCACCGTCGGCTTTGGCGGCGAGGAATCGGAGACGAAAGGTGCCGCCGAAACCGCGCGCGAAATCCATTCGCACCACCACACGCTCGAACTCACGTCCGATGATTTTTTGCAAAGCATCGAACGCATCGCCTGGCATCTCGATGAACCCGTCGGCGACCCCGCCGCTTTCGCCGTGCTCAAGGTCTGCGAACTCGCGCGCGGCCATGTGAAAGTGCTCCTCTCCGGCGAAGGCTCCGACGAACTCTTCGGCGGCTACGACACGCGTTACCTCGGCATGCTCACCACCCTCGCGCGCTCGGACAGACTCCGCGGCTTCGCCCCGCTCCTCCCCTCGCCCGACGCCGCCTCCGCGCCCTCGCGCTGGCAGCGCCTCGGCGCACGCGCGCACCAGACCCGCGCGAGCGAAACCCTCTCGCTCCGCCTCGAAGGACTGCCCGGCGACGTGCGCACCCCGCGCGGCCTCACGCCCGATCAGCTCCGCCGCTTGCGCCAGCGCACCGACGAGATTGCGGAAAGCGTGTACCGCCCGCAGCGCGACACGCTCAGCGAACTGCTCACGCTCGACCTCGACTGGCAGCTCGCGGAATCGCTCCTGCAAAAAGCGGACAAAATGAGCATGGGCGCATCCATCGAACTCCGTACTCCACTCCTCGATCTGCGCGTCGCCGACATCGCCGCGCGCATCCCCTCCGCGCTCAAGCTCCCGCCCGGTGGCCCCGGCAAATTCGTCCTCCGCCACTGCCTCGCGCACAAGCTCCGCGAACCGCTCAACCGCCCGAAGCGCGGCTTCCCCGTCCCGCTCGCGCAATGGTTCGCCGGCCCGCTCCGCGGCCCGCTCGAAGACGCGCTCTTCGCGCCCAACGCCGCCTGCCTCGCCTACCTCGACCGCGCGCTGCTCCGCGCCGCGTGGGACGATTTCCTCTCCGGCGCATGGGACGGCGCACGCACACTCTACGCGCTCTGGCTCTACGAAATCTGGTCGCGCAGCCTCGCCAAATGACCCCGCTCGTCACCATCGGCCTCCCGTGTTTCAACAACGGCCAGTGGCTCCGGCAGGCCATCGAAAGCGCACTCGCGCAGACGTGGCCCGCCATCGAAGTCATCGTCGTGGACGACGGCTCGACCGACGATTCCCGCGAAGTCGCGCGCACTTTCGGTGAACGCATCCGCACCTTCACCACCGGTCACCTCGGCGCACCGCACGCCCGCAATCAAGCACTGGCGCAGGCCCGCGGGGAATGGGTGCAATTCCTCGACGCCGACGACTACCTCGAACCGGAGAAAATCGCGCAGCAATTCGCCGAGACGAACGGCGGCGAAAACGCCGACGTGATCTACAGCCCCGTGCTCATCGAAACCGTGAGCGCCTCCGGGACAATGCGCGAAACGAGCGACACCAATCCCGCGCGCGACATCCACGCGCAATGGATCGCGTGGCAGATTCCGCAGACCGGCGGCGCGCTCTGGCGCAAGACCGCGCTCGACGCGCTCGACGGCTGGAAACCCGGCCAGCCCTGCTGCCAGGAGCACGAGCTTTACCTCCGCGCGCTCGAAGCCAAACAGCGCTTCGTCTTCGCGCCCACGCCGCACGCCGTCTATCGCATCTGGTCCGAGCAGACGCTCTGCCGCCGCGATCCCCGCCTCGTCATCCGCGAACGCACGGCGCTCATCGATGCCCTCCACGCGTGGCTTGCCGCGCGCGGCGAGTGGACGGAGACGCACCGCCGCATCGCCGGCCAGGCGTGCTTTGAAATGGCGCGCACCATCGCGAAATACGACCTCGCCGAAGCCGCCGCGTATCACCGCGAACGCTGTACCTGCGGCCTTCTCCAGCTCACCGGCCCCGCCGCGCCCGCCAGCTACCGCCTCGCCCACCGCGCGCTCGGTTTCACCCTCGCGGAAAAACTCGCCGCCCTCCGCCGCTGATGGAACCGCTCCCGTACAGCCTCGTCATCCCGGCCTACGAGTTGCCCGACGAACTCGACCGCACCCTCGCCAGTGTCGCCGCGCAGAGACGTCCGCCGGCGGCGGTCATCATCATCGACGCCTCCTCGCACGACCGCTGCCGCGCCGTCGCCGAGCGCTGGCAGGCGCAGCTCCCCGTCCGCTACGAGCGTGCCGAAGCCGCGAGCGCCGCGCTCCAGCGCAATCAAGGCGCGCAACTCCTCGACGCCACCGCCAGCCCGCTCGTCGGCTTCATGGACGACGACATCACGCTTTACCCCGACACCTGCGCGAAAGTCTGCACGGTCTTCGACGAAGACACCGCGCGCGAAACCGGCGGTGTCGCTGTCCGCATCGATGAAATTCAGCGCACTGAGCCGGGCCGTTTCTCGCGGTGGTACTACCGGCTCCAGGCCGGCTACGCGGATCGCACATACGGCGGACGGCTCTTTGGCCCCGCCATCAATTGCCTCCCCTGCTACACCGAATCCGCCGGCGACCTCATCGCCTCCGACTGGCTGAACTCCGGCTGCGTCTTCTACCGCACCGATCTTTTTTTGCGCGAACTCTTCCCGCGCTTCGACGGCTACAGTTTCATGGAAGACGTGCATCTCTCCGCCCGCATCGCCCGCACGCACAAACTCTACTTTCACAAAACCGCCCGTTGCCAGCATCGCGACGGCGCGGTGTCGCGTCCGCGCGACCTCACCGCCATCGCGCGCATGCGCATCCGCAACCAGCGCCTCGTCGCGCGCGACGTGCTCGGCCTGCACGGACCGGCCTTCGAGGCCAGGCTGCTGCTCCACCGGCTCTTCGCGACCGTGAGCGTGCTGCGGACGCGCGGCCCCGGATGGAAACAAGAACTCACCGGCACATGGACGTGATTTTCCGAATCGCCGAAGGACTCGCCTCTCGTCTGCGCGTGATTTTCTATCGCACGCTCGGGATGAAAATTCGCGGTCATGTTGCACTGCGCGCGATTGAGGTGCGCCGCCGCGCGCACACCATCACGCTCGAAGACGGCGCGGCGCTGGATCGCGGCGTCGTCCTGCTCGCGACCAGCGACGCGGCGCGCATCGTCATCGGCCCGCGCACTTACATCAATCGCGGCACGATGCTCGACGCGGATGCGCTCATCGAGATCGGCGGGCAGACGATGATCGGCCCGTTCTGCTACCTCACCGACCACGACCACACCGCACGCACCGGAGCCGCACCCGCCGACGGCCCGCTTGTCTCCGCGCCCGTGCGCATCGGCGCGCGCTGCTGGATCGGCGCGCACGTCACCATTTTGAAAGGCGTGAGCATCGGCGACGGCGCGGTCATCGGCGCGGGCAGCGTGGTCACGAAATCGGTGCCGCCGGGGATGATCGCCGTCGGCAATCCCGCGCGGGTTTTGAAGCCGGTGCCTGCATGAGTCTCACCGTCGGCATCTGCATCGCCACGCACAACCGGCGCGACGAACTCGCACGCACGCTCGCCGCGCTCGCGCAGCTCGCGCCCGCGCCGGATGAAATCATCGTGGTCGCCGACGGCTGCACCGACGGCACGGCGGAATGGCTGCGCGCCGCGCATCCCGGCGTGCGGCTCATTGTCCATGATGGCGCGCTTGGCTCGATCCCCTCGCGCAACGAAATGGCTGCGGCCTGTGCGTGCGATATTTTCGTGAGCCTCGACGACGACAGCCATCCGCTCGAAAGCGATTTCATCGCACGGGTGCGGGTGCTTTTTGCAAACAACCCGCACCTCGCGGTCGCGTCGTTTCCGCAGCGCACCGACGAATTTCCGGCGACGCTGACCGCCACGGATTTCGGCCCGGCGGAATTCACCGGCAGCTTTGCCAATTC
>JANXSB010000697.1 GCA_025352865.1 Chthoniobacter sp.
GAGTCGGTACTACGCGGATATGATGGGCGGGCGGATGCGGCTCGCGGCGGAAAAATTGCGGGTGATTTCGAATGGGGTGGCGATTGAGAAAACGTTCAACGCCCAACGCCCAACGCCCAATGCCCAACGGACGATCGGCTATCTCGCGCGGTTCATTCCCGGCAAGGGACTCGGCCTCGTGGTCGAGGCGTTCGCCCTGCTGAAGAGGCGCGGGCGCTTTCCTGATGTGAAACTGCGCTGCGCGGGCGCGATGACGGCGGACGACGAGGTGTATGTGACGGCTTTGCGCCAGAGGCTGACTGACGCAGGATTCGCGGGAGACGCGGAGTTTCTGCCAAACGTGAGTCGCGAGGAGAAGGCGGCGTTTTTGCAAAGCCTCACGCTGCTCTCCGTGCCGGCGAGTTATGGCGAGGCGTTTGGGCTTTATCTGATCGAGGCTTGGGCCGCGGGCGTGCCCGTGGTGCAGCCGCGGTGCGCGGCGTTTCCCGAACTGATCGAGGCGACGGGCGGCGGAATTTTGTGCGAGCCCGGCAGTGCGGAGGCGCTGGCCGATGGCTGGGAGACGCTGCTCGCGGAGCCTGCGAAAGCTGTGGAGATGGGCGCGTGCGGGCGGGCCGCGGTGGAGCGCGAATTTTCGATGCCGCGGATGGCGGAGCGTTTCGTCGCGCTGACGGTGGAGGTGCAAGGCGGCGGACTTGCCCGCGGAAAGGATGTTCACTAACTTCTGCACATGGCACCTGACCAAGTTCGCAAAATTCTTAACGCGGTTCCCTTTCGCCCCTTCACGGTGGAGATCGCCGGGGGACGGGAAGTGCCGGTGAAACACATCGACTACGCGCAGTTGTCGCCCGCCGGGCGAACGCTCGTCGTCTTCAGCGATGAGGATGACGCGGCCGACATCATCGACGTATTTCTCATCAACAGGCTGGGTCTGGCAAAGACTCCGACGCGTCGGAAATAATGCCCTGCGAATTCAAGCTCACCCGCCGCGTGGAATTTGCGGAGACGGACATGGCGGGCATCGTCCATTTCGCGAATTTTTTCCGCATGATGGAGGCGGCGGAGCACGCCTTTTTCCGCTCACTCGGCTTCTCGATCCACGGCCACGATCCCGTGAGCACGACGGGCTGGCCGCGGGTCAGTGCGACGTGCGATTTCCGAGCGCCGCTGCGCTTTGAAGATGAGGTCGAGATTCACCTCCTCGTCGCCGAAGTGCGTACGCGCTCAATCCACTACGTCTTCATCTTTCGCAAAGTCGCCGACGGCACCGAGGTCGCGCGCGGCGAGGTCGTGGCCGTGTGCGCGAACGTGGAGAAAACCACGGGCAGGCTCAGCGCGGTGCCGATCCCCGAGGCCGTGCGCGCCGCCATCCAGCCTGCGCCGGTGAAGCTGTTGCACGACGGCCCGCACGCCTGATTTTTTCCCCGAACACATCCGCATCAACCCAATGTCCAACCCAACCACCAAACCCAAATCAATGAACTGGCTTATCTTCGCATACCTCACCGTCCTTTCGTGGGGCGTCTATGGCGTCCTCCTCCACATCGGTCGCAGCGGCATGCCGATGGGTGCCGAGACGCCACACGCCGGGCTCAAGGCCTTCTTGTGGGTCGGCATCGCCTACTTTGTCGTCGCCGTGCTCGGCCCGCTCATTGTGTTGAAAATGCGAGGATCGAATTTCAGCTTCGCCGGCCCCGGCATGACGTGGAGTTTCATCGCCGGTGTTGCGGGCGCGCTGGGGGCGTTCACGCTGGTGCTCGCGCTGGGCGCGGCGGCGGTGACGATGAAAGGAGCCGCGCCTTCCGCGGTCATGCCGATTGTTTTTGGCGGTGCGCCGATTGTGAACGCGTTCGTGGCCATGATGGTGCATCCGCCGGAGGGCGGCTTCAAGGCGGTGCCGCTGCCCTTTCTCGCTGGCATCGTGCTCGCGGCGGGTGGCGCTTTTCTCGTGGCGAAATACGCGCCGACGAACCAGGGCGCGGCGGCGAAACCGGCGGCGGCGGTCGGGCAACAGGCCGGGCACTGACGCCGCGTGGAGGCTGCGCTCCAGCTCGAACGCCTGCGCGCGCTGCTTGCGGAAATCCTGCCGCGCAACCGCTTCGTCGCGCGCCGGCTCGGCGATTTCGGCGAGCTGCGCGACCTTGCGGATTTCACCACGCGCGTGCCGTTCACCCACAAGGCGGAGCTGATCGCCGACCAGGCCGCGCATCCGCCCTACGGCTCGAACTTCACCTTTCCCGCCGCCGCCTACACGCGCTTCTGCCAGACGAGCGGGACAACCGGCCGGCCGCTCGCGATCCTCGACACGAACGAAAGCTGGCAGTGGATGCTCGGCAACTGGCGGCGCATCTACGCCGCCGCCGGAGTCGCGCCGGGCGCGCGGGTTTATTTCGCGTTTTCGTTCGGGCCGTTCCTTGGTTTTTGGACGGCGTTTGAAGCCGCGGCGCAGCACGGCTGCCTGTGCCTGCCCGGCGGCGGGCTGAGCAGCGCGGCGCGCGTGCGGGCGATCATCGAGCACCGCGCCGAGCTGCTGTGCTGCACGCCGACCTACGCGCTGCGGCTGATCGACGTGGCGCGGGAGGAAAACATCGCGCTCAGCGCGGGGGAGGTGCGGACGATCATCGTCGCGGGCGAGCCGGGCGGCAGCGTGCCGGCGGTGCGCGAGCGCATCCGCGCGGGGTGGAATGGGGCGCGGGTGGTGGATCATTACGGGATGACGGAAGTCGGCCCGGTCGCCTACGAAGATCCGGAGCGCGAGGGCGTGCTGCGCATCGTCGAGGAGTCGTATTTTGCGGAAGTGATCGAGCCGGGTGGCGCTGCGCCGGTGCCCGAAGGTGGGGTTGGCGAACTCGTGCTCACGCCGCTCGGGCGGCAGTCGTGGCCGCTGCTGCGCTACCGCACAGGCGACTTGGTAAAGTGGTCGCGCGATGCGCACGGCATCGCGCTGGAAGGTGGGATCATCGGGCGCGCTGATGACATGGTCGTGGTGCGTGGCGTGAACATTTACCCGACCGCCGTCGAGGCTGTGGTGCGCACGATTCCCGAGATCGGTGAATACCGCGTGATCGTCTCGCGGCGCGGCGCGATGACGGAGTTGGAGGTGCAGATCGAGTCGCCGGACGACATCGCCGCGGGGCACCTGGAGAGCGCTTTGAACCAGGCCTTTTCGCTGCGCATTCCGGTGACGCGTGTCGCGGCGGATGCGCTCCCGCGTTTTGAAATGAAGGCGCGGCGGTGGGTTGGTGCCGGGTAGCGCGCTCATCCTGAGCGCTGGTCGCGGCATCCTGCCGCGACGGACTTCCCTCCCGCGCCGCTCCCGTCACAAACCGCCCGTGTTGCGAAACGTGATGAAAGTTCGTTTCGGCGGAACGCCGAAACCAGCGCTCAGGATGAGCGCGCTCCCCGGAACCCGCCACGCTCTTTTCCACGCACATCCGAAAGAACCTTTGCGCCTTTGCGCCTTTGCGTGAGTCAATCCCCGCCATGCTCCTCGAAATCAAAAACCTCACGAAAACCTACCGCGCTCCCGATGGGGGCGATGCGGTGGATGTGCTCCGCGGGGTCGATTTGCAAATGGACGCGGGGGAGACGCTCGCGATCACCGGGCCGTCGGGTTCGGG
>JANXSB010000703.1 GCA_025352865.1 Chthoniobacter sp.
CCGTTTTGAAATGAAGTTTGTGATCACGCGCGAACAGCGTGACGCCCTGATGCCCCACCTGATGCCGCACCTCCGCGCGGACGCCAACGCGGGGGACAACGCCTTTTATCCGATCATCAGCCTTTACTACGACAACGCGGACCGGGATTGCTACTGGGAAAAAGTCCGCGGGCTGAAGAGCCGGCGCAAACTGCGGGTGCGGGTCTATGGCAGCCTCGATGGAAAGGTGCCCCCGACTTCGTTCATCGAGATCAAGCACAAGTGCGATGGCCGGGTGGTGAAACGGCGGGCCCAGATGTCGCTGGCGGCGGCGCTCATTGTCGGCGAGGGAAAAAGCGTGGACGTGCCGCTGAATTTTGCCAGTGAGAAAGTCATCATCGAGGCGCACAAGCTCGTGCATGAACGGGGTTTTCGGCCGCTGTGCTGCATGCGCTATGACCGGCAGGCCTTTGCGGACGTGAACCCGGCTTCCGACCTGCGCATTACCTTCGACGCCGGCATCGGCTACCGCATGGACGACCTGACGCCCGTGCCGGACGACCGGAATTTCACCCACTATCTGCTGCGGGAGGGGGAATCGGTGATGGAGGTCAAAGTGACCGGTACGGTGCCCTACTGGCTGCCAAAGATGCTCGGCGACGCGGGGTGCATCCTCACCAGCCACAGCAAATACAGCAACGCGCTGGAGGCCGGGGATCTGGCCCTGCGGTGGAGAAAGAACGGCAACCTGATGATGGGGGCCAAAGCGGTGCTCGATGTCACGCCGGGCAGCGAGACCGAAGCCGTGCGTGCGAGCGCCTGATTTTTTTGACAACAATGGACAACATCGAACAACTGAACCACTTCATCCGCAGCATCGTCGGCTACGACCAGCCCACGCCGCACCTGCTGGAAATCATCCTCGCACTGATGCTGAGCTTTTCCCTCATGTGCCTGATCTCGGCCGTCTATAAAAAGACCTATCGGGGTTCCAATTATTCGCAGGATTACGTGCATACGCTGGTCATCCTCGGGACCGTGGTTTCGGTGGTCATCATGGTCGTGCGCGGGGATTCGGCCACGGCCTTCGGCATGTTTGCGGCGTTTTCCATCATCCGTTTCCGGCGCTCAGTGGCGCAATCGCGGGACATCGGGTTCATCTTCCTGGCCATGGCCGCCGGCCTCGGGGTGGGAGCCCGCCAGTATGGCCTCGCGGTGATGACGACCGTCATCATCTGCGCGGTGATCTACGTCTTTTCCACGGCCGACATTTTTGCGCCGATGCGCCTCTCGCACTTCCTGCGGATTCGGGTGACGAACGACGTGGATTATGATACCGCATTTACGCAATGCTTTGCGCAGTACCTCACGCACCACGAATTGATTTCAGTCGAGTCCATTCAAGCCGGGATGATGACCGAACTGCGCCTCAATGTGTCGCTGAAGGACGAATCGCATCCCGGCTCCTTCGTCGCCGCCCTCCAGCAGCTCAACGGCAACAACCGCATTCTCCTCACCACGGCTGCCAGCAGCCTGAGCATGAGCGAATAACCCGTCCCTTATGAACTTGGAAAACCCACGCTCCCTCCATGCCGCCCGCGCGCGCTCGGCCTTTACCCTCATGGAAATTCTGGTGGTGGTGTCGATCATTCTCGTGCTCGGGGCGATCGCCCTGCCGGTCTATACGTCGATGCGCAGCCGGGCCAATCAGGTCGTGGCTGTAAATAACATGATGCAGATCACCGCAGCCCTGATCGCCTACGCTGGCGAACACAACGGTGACTTCCCGGATGAAGGCATCGCCCAAGGCTCGTCCTGGGCCAATGCCGCCAGTCCATTGGGCGACAACGTCTGGTATAACGTGCTGCCGCGGCTCTCGCACAACAAAGGACTCGCGGACTACGCCAATACCCCCGCCAGATATTACACGAAAGAGAACCTCCTCTTCCTGCCGGGAGCAGTGTACCCGGTCGAGCAGATTCGGCTGCCTCGTCCCTTTTTCGCCTTTGCGATAAATACCAAGCTCCAGCGCAAAAGCAGGACGACGGGCCAGAAAGCCAAGGCCAAGATGAGCCAGATCGTCAATCCTGCGAGAACCGTGGCGTTTCTCGAGGAAGGGATGCCTGGGGAGGTCAGACCTTCCGCGATTCAATGGGCCTACGCAGGCGATTCTAAAGCCGCCGGACGCAACTTCGTCGAGCGATACAATGGAAGAGGAGTGATCACCTTTATGGACGGTCATGCGGAATCGTTGGAGACGAAGACCATTCTGACTGCCGCCGGACTGCTCGTGACTCCGGACAAGAACAATATCTATTGGACGCGCACACCAGAGGAAGACGTTAATAATCCCCCGCCCTAGCCTGCATTCTCGATGAGGTGATTTACTTTTTTATCCTTGGAAGGTAATTTTCCCCGCTCCCTGCGGCTCCGGTTTGAAACTCGGAGCCGCTTTTTTTTACCCACATCTTATGCACCGACATTTCCCCCGACTCCTTTTGATCATCGTGCTGGCCTTGCGGGCCATCGCCGGTGCCCAGGTCATCATCAACGAGCTTCAATATCACCCCGTCGAGAAGCCGCATTTCGACGCGAATGGCATTTCGATTTTCAGCGACACGGGCCTGCCGGGTGATGTCTCGAATGACGTCCATGAATTCGTGGAACTCCGAAACGCCGGGGCCAGTGCGGTCGATCTGAGCGGGTGGAAACTGACCGGCGGCATCGACTACACCTTTCCCGCCGGCACCACGATCCCGGCCGGCGGCTTCCGCATCATCGCGCTCAACCCGGCCCGCCTCGCCACGGTCTATCCAGCCATCCCCGCCGCTGCGCTGCCGGTTCTCGGGCCTTATACCGGAACGCTGAGCAATAACGGCGACACTGTCACCCTCGCCAACGCGGGCGCGACGACCGTGGACTCGGTGAGTTACTCGCCCGGTTTCCCGTGGGCGATCAGCGCCAATGCCCTCGGGGCGGATGACGATTTCACGGGCCTGAACTCCGCCGCCTACGAATACAAAGGCCGCTCGCTCCAGCGCGTGAGCGTCACCGGCCTCTCGAACGATCCCGCCAATTGGCTCGCCGTGCGCCCCGTGCTCGGCGCGACGACTTTCGCCGACCTCCCCACGCCCGGCGCGGCGAATATCGTTACCCGCGCCGTCCCGAAGCCGGTGGTCGTCCAGTATTCAGCGACGCAGGTTTCCAACGGCGCGACGGTCATCCGGGCCAGCCAAACCGTGAAAATCACCTGCACCTTTTCCAGCACCGTCTCGCTCACCAATGTGCAGGTTGAGTACTTCCTCGATAACATGAATGCCTTCGGCGAAACGCGGACCCTTGTGGCCATGACCGCGCTTGGCAATGGGCAATACTCCGCCACCCTGCCTGGCCAAGTGGATCGCAGTATCATGCGCTGGCGGATCAAGGCCGACCGCGGCGAAGGCTCGGAACTCGTGGCCCCTCGCGCGGACGACCCGGCGATCGTGCAGGTCGGAGCGCCCTCTTATCTGTCCAGCCCGGCACCGCCGAATGCAGTGGACAGGGTGCCCGCGCCGCGGGAGGCGTGGAACGCTTACTTCGTTACGCCAACGCGCAGTTCGTCGAAGCCGATCATCGACGTCATCGTTCCCACCAACGGCACCACCGTGGATGACTCCGACACGACCAACGTCACACCATTCAATGGCCTCAACGGATTTCAGGCAATGGCCTTCGATTGCAACGGCAACCCCAAACGGGCGACCATTCAGGACACTGCGAGCAGTTACCCTCGCGAAGTGCCGTACGTGCTCGCCAGCGCCCGCATTTGGAATGACGTGGTGCCCGCAGTTTTCGTCAGCAACGGCGTTCTCTACGACATTCAAATCCGCTTTCACGGCAGCCGCTGGAACCGCCGCCCGAGCCGCAATTCCTTCAAGGTTCACTTTCCTAACTACCAGCCGTACCTGGACGGCGCGAATAACTACGTCACGTCGATTTTTGAGACAGACAAGAGCGACTTCTTTCTTACCGCGCACGGTCTGAACCAACTGGCGGGCCTGCCACTTTCCACGGTGCGCTGGGTGGATTGGTATTTTAATAATGACAGCGTCATCCAGCGGGTCGAGCAGGGCGAATACGACAGCGAACTCCTCGATGCCTATCACGAAAAGATTCAGCGTCTCAATCCCGGCTCATTGAAGGAGGACTCAGGCGAGTATTACAAGTCGGTCGGCTACATCATCTCCACCAACGCCTCGGGCGAAGGCCCGTACGGCAACGGCAATGAATGGCTGCTGCCGGCGGCGGGATTCTGGACCGAGCTTCAGCGTTACGACTACACCTACACGCTCCAGGGGCATCAATGGAAAGGGATCAAGCCGCTCCGCGATACCATCGTCGGGATGTGGGCGGCGCGCGGTGATGCCACCGTTCCGCAAACAAGCAGCTCGACCTACAATCCGAACATCCCCAACACCAAAGCATGGATGCAGACGAACTGGGACATGGACACGGAACTGACTTCGCTCGCCCTCAATAACTGGATGTGTCCGTGGGATGACACAACCCAGAATCACTTCCTCTGGCGGCGGACCAATGGCAAGTGGGTGAGACTGCTTTGGGATTTCGACGGCGAGTATGGAGCGGGTGACAATACCGGCTCCGGTTCCTCAATCTACCTAGGAGAGCAGGGACTTCCGTCCGTATATCCAGGCAATAATTTTCGGGGTCCAAACTTCGTCAAGGACTCCTTCATCAAAGCTTTCCGCACTGAATACAACCAGCGGATGTGGTTCCTGAATAACACGCTCCTTGAGCCGGAGAACCTCCAGACGCTGACCTACGCGACCTCGTCCGGCGGGACGAACACGTACTATGCCTTCATCAACGCGCAGTCGGGTGGCTTCGCCCTCAACCGCTACAACTCGGTCAATACCCAGGTGGCACTTGGCATTTTCTACAAACCCCGGCGTCCGACGAACACCGCGCCGGCCAGCGCGGCCGCGGTGTTCCCTGGAGCATCGCTGACCAGTTCCGCCTATCTTTACGACGCGGCCTACACCCACACCGCGGCTCCATCCACCAGCCCGCATACTTCCTCCCAGTGGGAGATCCGTCCCGCGACCAGCACCTACGACTATCCGGCCTACATCGGGACGAGCACGGTGAATAAGACCTCGCTGCCCATCCCGTTCGCGAATCTGACTTTCGGCCAGACCTACTACTGGCGCGTGACTTACTACGACGCCCTCGGGCACCCGTCCATCACCTCCGCGGAGAGTTCCTTTTCCTACGGCCCCACGTCCACCGTTGCCGGCAATATCTCGCTCAACGAGGTCATGGCCGAGAATCATACGGCGGTCGCCAACGGCGGCAGTTATCCCGACTATGTCGAACTCAAGAATAACACAGGATCTCCCATCGACATAAGCGGCTGGAGCCTGACGGACGATGACTTCAACCTGAACAAGTATGTCTTCCCCGGCGGGACCACCGTGCCAGCCAATGGCTATCTCGTGGTCTGGTGCGACAGCGCCTTTACAGCCCCCGGTCTGCATACTGGCTTTGCCATTGATAGCGACGGCCAGCGGATGCTGCTGACCCTGGGCGGCGCGCTCAAGGACGTGGTGACCTTTGGCCCGCAGGCGGCCGACCTGTCGCTCGGCCGCATCGTTGATGGCACGGGGACATGGATGCTCAATGTCCCGACGCCCGGTGCAACGAACGTGGCGAAGAGTCCGCTTGGCGCTGTGACTAACCTCAAGGTCAACGAATGGATGGCCAACCCGGCGAATGGTTCGGATTGGTTCGAGATTTACAACTCCGATGCCAACCCGGTCGCGCTGACAGGTCTCTATTTGTCGGACACTCCGGGCACTCCGACGATCACGCAGATCCCTCCGCTGTCCTATATCGCGGGGAAAGGTTATGCCAAGTTTTTCGCGGATGGGACGACGGTGGGATTCAACCATGTGAACTTCAAGCTGAGCAACGGCGGCAGTCCGCTGGTCATCACCAACACGAACGGCACGAGCACGATTGACTCCGTCACCTTTGGCGCACAGGCGCGCAATGTTTCGCAAGGCCGGTTCCCGGATGGCTCGGGAACGATCGTTTCCTTTCCGCAATCCGCTTCGAAGGCTTACACCAACTGGCTGCCGACGGGCGTGGTCATCAATGAGGCGCTGACCAACTCGACCCTGCCACTGGTCGATACAGTCGAACTTTCCAACCCAACTGCCAGCCCCGTGGACATCAGCGGGTGGTGGCTGAGCGATGACAAGTATGTGCCGCAGAAATACCACATCCTCTCAGGCACCGTGATTCCGGCGGGCGGCTATCTGGTTTTTGACGAAAGCCAATTCAATCCCACACCAGGCGTGGGTAACAGCTTTTCACTCGATTCCTTTGGCGAGGAAGTCGTGCTCACCGCGGTCGATGGCAC
>JANXSB010000710.1 GCA_025352865.1 Chthoniobacter sp.
CACGCCGCCGATGACCGGCGCGTAGGTGTAATGCACGAGCGCGATTTTCAAGCCCTCGGTTTGGCCCGCCCACTGCTCCCACCGCAAGCATGAAATACCTCTTCCTCCTCGCCACCGTCGCCATCGTCTATTTCGTCCTCGCGCGAAACACGGCGGTCAACTCGGTCAAGGAAGCCGTCATCCAAAGCGACCCCGCCCCGCTCACCACCGGCCCGCGTGAACCCGCCGCGCCCGCCGCTACCAACTCTCTCAAAGCCCCGCTCGACCGCACCCACGCCGTGCTCGAACAGGTCAAGCAGCGCAACGGCGCGGGGGAGTTTTAGAACGCCGCGAAAATCGTGTTCGCCTCCTCCAGCGTCTCCTTGCTCCCCACGTCGAACCACGTCCCCGGCACGCTCCACGTCTGCACCGCCGTGCGCGGGTAGAGCCATTGCACAAAGCGCCCCGGCTGGTCCGGGTTGTTGCCTTCCGCGAGGTACTGCGTCACGAGCTTCACCGTCGCCGCCGGATAGAAATACAGCGCGATGCCGATCAGCGTGCTCGGCGGCTCGGCGGGCTTTTCCACAAACTGCGTGATCGTCCCCGAGCCATCCACCGCGACCACGCCGTATTTTTTCGCCTGCTCCAGCGAGCCGACATCGTACACGCCGAGCACCGGCTGATTCTTCTCGCGGCAAAACGTGCCGAAGCCTTCGAGGCTCTGGTTGAAAAGATTGTCGCCCGCGACCACCAGCAGGTCGCTCGCGTCGATGCCGTATTTCTGAATGACGAAATTCAAATCGCCAATTGCGCCCAGCTTGTCCGCATCGCTCGTCGAGCCGTCGTTCACGATTTCAAAAGCGAGCCGCGCCCCGCGCGCCACATAGCCGTCCGCCCACGCCTGAAAGTCGGCGGCGAATTTGTTGTTCGTGACCACATAGACTTTCTCGATCCCCTCGATCGGCGCGAGGTTGTCGATCACCCATTCCATCATCGGCTTGCCCGCCACATCGAGCAGCGGCTTGGCCTTCGTGAGCGTGAGCGGGTAAAGGCGGGTGGCGTAACCGGCGGCGAGGATGAGGATGTTCATGCGCGCGGGGTTTTGCCGCGTGAGGGGTGAAAGGGAAAGTGGAAAGTGCGTTCGCATCCGCCCGCAAATTTCGCTTCCACTTTCACTCCTGCCCGCTAGTGTTCGCGCGAACATGCCAGCGCTCACCCACCGTCAGCAGCAAATTCTCGACTTCATCGCCGAGTCGGTCACCCAGTCCGGCATGGTGCCGTCCACGCGCGAGATTCAGCAGCACTTCGGTTTCGCCAGCCAGACCGCCGCTGTGAATCACCTCCGTGCGCTGGAAAAGAAAGGCGTCATTCAGCGCTCCGCGGGCAAGGCGCGCGCAGTCGCGCTCACCTCGCATCTCGAGCGCGAACGGATCATCGACGTGCCCATCTACGGCCAGATCGCCGCCGGTTTTGCGGAGACCACCGAGCAGGAAAACGACGGCGTGGTTTCCATCGACGCCGCCAGCGCGGGCGTGGGGAAAGGCAAACGCGTCTTCGCCTTGAAAGTCCGCGGCGAATCAATGACCGGCGCGGGCATCAATGACGGCGACCTCGTCATTCTCGAACACCGCGAGCCGCAGCCCGGTGCGGTCGTCGCCGCACTGATCGACGGCGAGACCACGCTCAAACGCTACGTCCACCAGCGCGGTGAGCCTTACCTGAAAGCCGAGAACCCGCGCTTTCCCGATCTCATCCCCGTGCGCGAACTCGTCATCCAGGGCGTCATGGTCGCCCTCATCCGTAAGTTCCGAAACTGACTTCCGCTCGAATGCTCGGCCTCATCATCGAGTTCTCCCTCGTCGTCGCGCTTTTCGTCTGGCTCCATCGCCGCCAGCTCCGCGACCGCGACCGTGCGCAGCGAGTGCGTCCGGCGCAGCTCCATCTCGACCTGGATGGAGACAGCCGTATGGACTGAGTCGGCGGCGCGGACATTTCGCGA
Organism: Chthoniobacter sp.; assembly: GCA_025352865.1. Lineage (GTDB taxonomy): Bacteria > Verrucomicrobiota > Verrucomicrobiia > Chthoniobacterales > Chthoniobacteraceae > Chthoniobacter. Next base: position 1,979 of record JANXSB010000710.1, read on the forward strand.
AAATTTCGCGCGGATTTTTCTTCATCGGCGCACGCATCTCGCCCATCTTCCCCGCCCACTATGCGCGCAATCCTGGCCCTCGAAGACGGGCGTTTTTTTCTCGGCGAATCTTTCGGCGCGACCGGCTCCGCGGTCGGCGAGGTCTGCTTCAATACCTCGATGAGCGGATATCAGGAGGTGCTCACGGATCCGTCGTACCGCGGGCAGATCGTGGCAATGACCGCGCCCCAGATCGGCAACTACGGCGTCAACCCGCTCGACGACGAAAGCTCGGCGGTGCATGTGCGCGGCTTTGTCATCGAGGAGCTGAGCCCTGTGGCGAGCAACTGGCGGTCGCGCGGTTCGCTCGACGAGTATTTGAAAAAGTGGAACGTGCCCGGCATTCAGGGCATCGACACTCGCGCGCTGACGAAGCATTTGCGCTCGCGCGGCGCGATGCAGGGCTGTCTCACGACGGAGGACATTTCGCCCGAGCAAGCCGTGGCGCGGGCCAAGGCTGCGCCGCCGATGGCGGGCTCGGATTTTGTGAAAGAGGTCACGCCAGCCGCCGCCTACGAGTGGGACGCGGACGACACGCAGAGCCGCGCGTGGACGATCGTGAAAGGCGACGGCGCAAATGCGCAAGTCACGGAAAACGGGGAGGTTTTTGAAAAACTGCCGCCGGTGAAACACCGCATCGTCGCCTATGATTTCGGGATGAAGCGAAACATCCTGCGCCGCCTGCGCCAGACGGGTTTCAAAGTACAGGTCGTGCCCGCGACCACGAGCGCCGCCGATGTGCTCGCGCTGAAACCGGACGGCGTGTTTCTTTCCAACGGCCCCGGCGACCCTGCAGCGCTGACTTACGTTCACGAAAGCATCCGCGGGCTCATGGGCCGCACGCCGATCTTCGGCATCTGTCTCGGGCATCAAATGCTCGGCTACGCATTTGGCGGGAAAACTTTCAAACTCAAATTCGGCCACCGCGGCGGAAATCAGCCGGTGAAAGATCTGGCGACGGGCAAGGTTTCGATCACTTCGCAAAATCACGGTTTCGCCGTCGATGCGGATTCGCTGCCCGCCGACGTCGAGGTTTCCCACATCAATCTCAACGACCACACCGTCGAGGGTCTGCGCCACAAATCGCTGCCCATCTTCAGCGTGCAGTATCACCCCGAGGCCGCGCCCGGCCCGAACGACGCGAGTTATTTTTTCCCGCAGTTTGCCAAACTGATTGAAGACGCCCGCTGAGCCCGCTACTTTCCGCGCCATGCCAAAAATCCTCGTCTCCCTCCCCGACGGCACCACTGCCACGCACGAGCTCGCCGAATCCACGATCACCGTCGGACGCCTCGCCGATAACACGCTGCAAATCGAAGACGCCTCCGTTTCCAGCCATCATGCGGAACTCACGCTCGGCGAAGGCGGCGATTACGTTTTGACCGACATCGGCTCGACCAATGGCACGCTGCTCAATGGCAAGGAACTCGCGGAAGGCGACGGGCAGCGCCTGCAGGCGGGCGACAAGGTCGTGTTTGGAAATATCGACGCGAGCTACGAATCGGAGAATCCCTCGGAAGCGCGGGCGATGCCGGCGGCGAAAGAAGTGGCCGCAGTCACGGCTTCATCGAGCGTGCGTCCGAAAGATTTTGAAAACGCCTCGCCCTTCCAGTCGAAGAAGAAAAAGAAGGATCCGATCGGCCAGGCGATCCTCGGATTTTCGGCGCTGGCGGTGCTCGCCTTCGTCGCGGCGGTGGCCCTGATTTTCGCGCTCAAGTCGCCGCTGTAGGAATTCGGCGACGGGGTGATGAAATTACCCGCGCTCATTTGTGCGCGTCGCAAAGTGGGCGCGCTGACCGCGGATGCGGAGTCGGAATTCTGGCGGTCGATTCCCGCGGTGAGTTTTTGCGACACGGTGTCCGGCGTGAAGCCGCAGCAAGGAACGAGCGTGCGTGCGGTGTGGGATGCGGAGGAATTGCGCGTGCTCTTTCACGCCACGGATACGCACGCATGGGCTACGAAGACCGAGCGCGACGCGCCGCTTTACGAAGAGGAAGTGCTCGAGGTGTTTCTCGATCCGTTCGGCGATTTGGAGAGTTATTTCGAGATTGAGGTAAACCCGCTCAACGCCGTGCTCGACCTCGTGCTGCGGCGCAACCGCAGCGGTTATGCGAAGGATTTCGCGTGGCGCTGCGAGGGCTTGCGCACGGCAGTGATGAAGTCCGCGACCGCCTGGAGCGCCGAGTTTTCGATTCCCTTCCGCAGCCTCACCGCCGCGCCGCCGCAGGCCGGTGACCGCTGGCGTGTGAACTTCTGCCGCATCGACCGTCCGCCCGGCGTCCCGCGCGAACTCACCGCATGGTCGCCCACCGGGCGCGCGAATTTTCACACCCCCGAGCGCTTCGGCATCCTCGAGTTCGCGCGCTGAGCGATTTCGCAAGCAGCCGGCGGGCTTCAGTACGTTTTGAAATGCACGCTCAGCGTGCGGAAGACATGCACCGGCCCCTGCGCCGCGAAATAGATCAGTTCGACAGCCGTGTTGTTCTGGCTCCATTTCCAACCCACGAGCGTCTGCGTCACGTCGCCCTCCGGCTCCTTCTTGCGCGAGATGAGCTGGCCGGGGCCGTAGAGTTCCTCGAGCTTGCGGCGCATGTCGCCCATGTAGCTGTCGTATTTCGTCTCGTCCCAGTCGTCCCTTTGGAACTGCAGTTCGACCTCCACGAGCTGGCTTTTCTGAAAGTAAAAAACCGTGCGCTTCTGGCCCTGCTGCTTGAGCCCGTCCACCTCCCATAATTCGCGTCCCTCCACGGTTCGGCGCTGCACCACGGTCGCCTTCACGCCCTTGAGCAGCGCCTCCATGCGCTCCGCCGTCTCGCCCCAGCGCAGCTTGAACGGCGGCGGGATGTCCGCTGCGCGTCCTCGCGGCGAAAAGGCGAGGGCGAGCAGCAGAGCGGCGAGCCGGGTGAAAGTCGTGCGGGTCATCAGCGGTGAAAGGCGCGTCCAGCACACCTTGCCGGCGGGATTTGTCAATGCGTGGGGTCGGGGAAAGGAGTCACCCCCGATCCGTCATCCTTCGGCTGCGCTTCGCCAAGCCGAA
>JANXSB010000018.1 GCA_025352865.1 Chthoniobacter sp.
TAGAGCATCGTGGTCGGCTTCATGTAGCTCTCGCTGAGCGAAAGCAGCGGCACCTCGACGGGCATCCCGCCCGCCTGGAGCACGCCTTTTTTCACATGCTCGGCGAGTATTTTGAAATGGAGATGACATGGGTTCAGTTCGCTCCAGGTGTTCAAAATCGCGATGACCGGCTTGCCCTGCCAGTCCTCCGGGCCGAGGCCCATCTGCCGCGCGCGCGAGCGGTGGCCGAAGCTGCGGAGATCGTTCGGCCCGAACCAGCGGTAGGAGCGGAGTTGTTCGGGAGTGAGGCGGGTGGGCATGGGGAAAGCGCGGAGCTTTCACGGGTTTCGCCCGCGGTTCAAGCGGCGGCAAACCCGAGCCTCTGCGGTTCGCAAGACTGTCACTTTCGCAGGCTCGACAGCGCCGCGAATTCCCCGCCATCGTGTGCCCATTATGAGCACCACCGTCCAACCCATTCCCGAAGGGTTTCACTCCCTCACTCCCGCCGTCAATGTCATCGGCTGCGCCGAGGCCATCGATTTCTACCGGCGCGTCTTTGGCGCGGTGGAGCGCTACCGCCTGCCGGGGCCGGACGGCGGGATCATGCACGCGGAGATCACCATCGGAAACTCCATCCTGATGCTCGCGGACGAGAACCCGCAGTGGGGCAACCGCAGCGCGAAAACCATCGGCGGCACCCCCATCTCGCTCTGCCTCTACGTGCCGGACTGCGATGCCGTTTTCAATACCGCGGTCGCCGCCGGGGCCACGATTGAAAGCCCCGTCTCGGATCAGTTTTGGGGCGATCGTTCCGGGTGCATCGTCGATCCGTTTGGGCTGAAGTGGATGATCCTCACGCACACCGAGGATCTCACGCCGGCAGAGATCGGGCAACGGGGTGCCGAGTTCATGGCCAAGATGTGCGCCTCGGGCGAGGCAGCGTCCTGAGAGGGTGCGCCGAAACTCAAAAAAAGTGTCATCCTGAGCGGAGTTCCGCCGTGGAAAAGTGAGGGCGGAACGCAGTCGAAGGATCCCGGCGATTCTTTGCGACCACGATGGCCAGCCCGCACCCGAGCAGCACGAGCGGGTTCATACGCGGACGGCGTGAGAAGCCAGTTCCTCCGCGGGATAGGTCCAGATTTCGCTCAGCGTCGGGTGATAGTGCGGGACGCGTGCGAGGTCGCCGGCGGTCGCGCCGAAGTGCATGGCGACGGTGATTTCGTGAATCAACTCGGACGCCTCCGGCCCGACACACGCCGCCCCGAGAATGCGCCGCCTGTCGCGCGCGACGATGAGTTTCACAAAGCCGTCCGTCGCGCCGCGCACCAGCGCCTTGCCATGGTCGGCGAAGAGGTATTTCGCGGCGGCGAAAGCGATCCCTTGCTCCGCGCATTCGCGCTCGGTGAGGCCGACGCTCGCGACTTGCGGGTGGGTGAAAACGGCGAAGAGCTTGAGCGCGTAGTCGATGGTTTCGAGTTCGCCGCCGAGTTTGCCGAGCACGCGCGCGGCGTTGCGCGCGGCGAGTTCGCCCTGCTGGATGGCGATGTGGACGACCTCGTGCGGCCCACACACATCGCCCGCCGCGAAGAGGTGCGCCGCGCCGCATCGCTGGCGCGCGTCGGCGGCAATGTGGCCTTTGCTCACGGCGACTGCGGCGCGGTCAAGCGCGAGGCCGTCGAAATTTGGTTTGCGGCCGAGCGCGCAAAGGATTTCGTCCGCCTCCACAAAGTCATCCAGCCCGTCGCGCATAAACTCCACGCGTTTACTTTCACCCACGCGCCGCACACCGCGCAGCGCGGTGTCGCGAATCACGCGGATGCCGCGTTTTTCCATCGCCTCGACGAGCGCCTCCGCCACGTCGGCGTCCGTTTCCTTCAGCACCTGCGCGCTGCGCTGGATGACCGTCACGCGCGAGCCGACGCCGGCGTAAAAGCTCGCCAGCTCCAGCGCAATCGCACCGCCGCCGAGGACGATGACCGACGCGGGAATTTGCTCAGCATCAAGGACGTGATCGCTCGTCAGGAAACCCGTTTCCGCCAGGCCGGGAATTTCTGGCGTCACGATCTGCGAACCCGTCGCGATGAGAAACGCGCGTCCTTCCAAGCGGCGCGAACCGCCGTCCCGCCTCCGCACCTCGACATGCTGCGCGTCGCTGAAACTCGCCGTCCCGCGAATGAACTCGAAGCGCCCGCTTTCCAACTGCCCGCGCCGGTAATCCGCAAACTCACCGATCAGCCGCCGCTTCCGCGCGCGAATCGCCGCGCCATCCGCGCCGAGATATTCCGCGCGCAAACCAAACTCACCCGCCCCGCGAATCGCCTCCGCGCGATGCCCGCTCTCGAGCAGCGTCTTGCTCGGCATGCACCCGCGCAAAATGCACAGCCCGCCGACCTCCGCGCCGCCTTCGATGACCGCGACTTTCAACCCCAGCCCCGCCGCCGCGCTCGCACCCGCATAGCCCGCGCTGCCGCCGCCGATCACGATGAAATCGTAGGCGTCATTCATGGCGGGAGCATGGCCTCATCGACGGAATACAAACGGAAGAAAACACGCCCGTCCGTCGCTTGCGCGGGGCGGAGGAAGGGCGGCGCATCGTGAGGATTCTCCGCGAGGATCATGCCGAGCGGCGTCGCGGACGGCGCAGTGGCGAGCAACGCGGCGGAGGTGCCGATCATGCGCGTGGCGTCGTCGGCGACCACCCACGCGACGCGGCGCTTTTGCAAAATCGCCGCGGCAGCCTCCGGCGTTTCGGCGAGGTAAAAGCGGGCCGTATCGACGATGCCAGGGAGGCTTTGGTGCGAACTGCCCGCCACGCCGGGAAGCCGCGTCCAGTAAGCGATGGCGGGCGACTGCCACCATGGCGCGATGAACGCTCCGCGGTCCATTCCGCTCACGGTCTGGCGCAGCGCGGCGCGTTCCAGCCGGAGCAGTTCGAGCCGCTGCTGCGCGGCGTCGTCGGGAAAAAGCTGCGCGTCCCAGTCCTGCGCGACCGGATAAATGGAAACCACGAAAGCGGGCCACGCGATCCACCAGCGGCGCAGCACGGCGAGCTGCCACGGCAGCGACATGGCGAAGACCAGCGCGAAGAAATATCCCCAGCGCAATTGCCAGCACGTCAGCGCGAAGGTGACGAGCAGCAGCCCGAGAAGAAACGCCGCCGGCCGGTACGCCGGATGCGCGCCCGTGCTGACACGAGCGGCTTTCATCTTCATCCACACGGCAAGGCCGAGTGTGACCGGCGCGAGCGCTGCCAGCCAGCCGCACCAATGCCAGAGCAGCGGGCTGGCGAGGTCGAGGTGCGCGAGTTCGCCGATGCTGCGGCTCCAATTTGGGAAATACGCGCGCACGGTTTCATCCGGCAACGCGAAGCGCCATCCGTCGATGCCCAGCGACACGGCATAAACCGCCGCCGCCGCGGCCCAGCCCCACCAGCGTTCGCGCCAGCGAAACTGCTCGCGATCAAACAAGGCGATGAGGAGAAAAATCACGCCGAAGAGAACAAGCGGCTCGTACAGCGAAACCCACATCGAGAGACCGCCCGCGAGGCTGCTGATGAGCGACCATTTCGCGATGTGGCGATCCGGCGGGCGCGCATGCGTTTCCCATTCGCGCACCGTCTGCATCAGCCGCGTTTCCGCGCCGATGATGATCGCGAGGAGAAAAATGATGAGCGACTGGTGATCGGGCCGGCCCAGAATGGTGCCATGCACGAGGATCGGTGAGATGGCAAAAAGGAGCGGCACCACAGGCGCGGCATGGCCTCGGACAAATGAAGAGTGCCGCGCCGCCGACCACGCCCACACCGCGAGCCAGCCGCAAGTGAGCGCGCCAAGCAGCGGCGAGATGAGCGCGCCGGAAAGATCCAGGGTCTGTCCGCGCAGCACGCTCGTCCTGCCCGAATCGAAAATCGCGAACCCGGCGTCGAGGATCATTTTCCCGCCCACGATGAGGTAGTCCAGCGGCGCGGTGGTGTGCGATTTCACCCCCTGCGGATAGTTCTCGAAATCGTGATGCCGGACGGTCATCCCCGGGTGCTCGGCGACCATCCGCGCGCGGGTCATCCGCGAGTAGCAATCGGCATCGACGAAGTAGATGCGCCCGTCGATAAAAACGTCGCGCAGATTGTGGCAGCGCGCGGCGAAAGTGAGGACGCAAAAAATGAGGAGCGCGGCGAAGCGTAGGGTGCGTTTCACGAGCGGGGATTGATTCGCATCAGGCAACCGGTGTCCACACAATATCTTGTGGTCGCGTTTTTCGCTGAGCCCAAGCCATTGCGGAAAATCGCCGAAAATCAGAGTAAAAAACCCCTTGTGGGCGGCTACCCGCCCCCCTAGCATTCCGGCTCACATTTTCCCCTTCCGAAATATGGCCGAAATCGACGCTCCAAAATCCGAAACCGCTTCCAAAAAAACCACCTACGATGCCGACGATTTGAGTTCCCTCAAAGGGCTCGAAGCGGTGCGTAAAAAGCCAGGCATGTACATCGGCGGCACGGACGAGCGCGCGTTGCATCATTGCGTGTCGGAAGTGCTGGATAATTCGGTCGATGAATTCCTCGCCGGGCACTGCACGCACATTGACGTGAACATTCATAGCGACGGGTCAATTTCCATCCGCGACAACGGCCGCGGCATCCCGGTGGACATCAACAAAGAGGAGAACATGCCGGGCGTGGAACTCGTGCTTACGCGACTCCACTCGGGCGGGAAGTATGGGCAGGGCAACTACGAATACTCCGGCGGCACCCACGGCGTCGGCGCGAAGTGCGTCAACGCGGTTTCGGAGTGGTTCAAGGTGGAAGTAACACGCGATGGGAAGATTCACGCGATGTCTTTCGAGCGCGGAACGACAAAGCAGAAGCTGCACGTCATCGCCGAGGTGAAGTCGAAGAAGCACACCGGCACGCTCATCACCTTCATGCCGGACACGGAGATTTTTCTGGAGACGATTGAGTTTAAGGCGGAGCGCATCATCACGCGGCTGAACGATCTCGCTTATATCAACGCGCCGCTGTCGTTCACCTTTCTCGATGAGCGTGTGGAAAACGC
>JANXSB010000020.1 GCA_025352865.1 Chthoniobacter sp.
ATCCTGCTCGACCTCAACATGCCGCGCAAAGACGGCCGCACCGTCCTCAAGGAAATCAAAGGCGACCCCGAGCTGCGGCAGATTCCCGTCGTCGTCCTGACCACGTCCAAGGCCGACGAGGACATCTATAAAAGCTACGACCTCGGCGTGAACAGCTACATCGTGAAACCCGTCACCTTCGAGGCGCTCGTTGATATTTTGCAGACGCTGGAAAAGTACTGGTTTGAGATCGTGGAGCTGCCGCCGGTGAAGGAGTGAGCGGCGCTTAGGATTCAGGAAAAGGTGCTCACGCCCGCCGAACTCGCCGCCCTCCGCCAGGACTACGCGCAGCGCGGATTGCGCCGCGGCGAACTCGACCCGGACCCGGTCGGGCAGTTCAACGCCTGGCTCGCCGAGGCCCACGCGCGGCAGATCATCGAGCCGAATGCGATGACGCTCGCGACCGTGGATGCCGCCGGCCAGCCGTGGACGCGCACGGTGCTGCTGAAAATTTGCGACGTGCGCGGCTTCACCTTTTTCACCAACTACGACGGCGCAAAGGCGCGGCAGCTCGCCGGCAATCCGCGCGCCGCGCTGACCTTTTGGTGGGGTGCGCTGGAGCGGCAGGTCAATGTCACCGGCGTGGTGGAAAAAACCTCGCGCGAGGAAAGCGACGCCTACTTCCGCTCGCGGCCCGCGGGCAGCCAGCTCGGCGCGTGGGCCTCGGCGCAGAGCGAAGTTGTCGCCGGCCGCGCGCAGCTCGAGGCGCAGTTCACCGCCGCGCTGGAGAAGTACGGCGCGGCGGAAATTCCGTGCCCGCTGCACTGGGGCGGCTACCGCCTCGCGCCGCAGACCATCGAATTCTGGCAGGGTCGCCGCAGCCGCCTCCACGACCGGCTCCGCTACACGCGCGAGCCCGGCGGCGCGTGGAAAATCGAGCGCCTCGCGCCGTAGCGGACGTCCTCTTACTCCACGCGCTTGAGCGAAATGTGCGAGGTCATCAGCGGCTTGCCGTCCTTCCACGCGCTCCAGTCGGACTCGATTTTATTTTTCCCGAGGATGTGAATGGTGCCGCTGTGGACGTGCATGTCCTGTTTCGGGTTCACGTCGCCGCCATCGAACTTCAAGACCAGCATGCTGGGGCTGCTGTGCTTCGCGTCGTATTCCATCTGCGGCTGATTGCCGGCGGAGCAGTAGTGCGTCATCACCAGCTCGCCCTCGCGGTCGAGGTGATACATCGACACCATCTCCATCTTCGTCCCCGGATTCAGCGTCTCCATGACCGTGCTGCCGGCGGAGATCACGCGGTAGATCACCGTGGCGGTCTTCGCACCCTGGCAATCCGAATGCCCGCGCCACGTCCCGGCGAGCGACTTGAGTTGGGCAAAAGCGGCCTTGTCATCGGGCGGTGCAACGGGAGCCGCGGATGCGGCGAGGGCGGTGGCGAGAAGGGCGGGGAGGATGAGGTTGGTTTTCATGGTGCGCCGATTTAGCGACTCCGCCGCGCGGCGCACAAGGCGCAAAATCGGGAAGCGGGCCGGTCAGGGATCACGGAGTCGGGCGGGGAACCTGCCCGAGGCTGGCGCGGACGTCTTCCGGCAGCGTGCGGTTGGCGTCGAGCCAGGCTTGCGCGGCTTGCGGCGCTTTTTTCTGCCACATCTGAAAGGCTTTCATCGTGGTCTTCGCGCGCTCGTCCACGCCGGTCATGCTCCCGGCCCAGGCCATCGCGCTCTCGGGATCGAGCGCGACCGCGCGATCGACGTAGGCCGACACCGCCGAATCGCGCGAGCCGCTCGGCGGCAGCGTCCCGAGCCACTGCGCCGCCGCCACGGGATCGCGCATAAAAAGCGTCGCGCTGAGGGTGTAAAGCGCGCCCATGCGCTGCGGACCTTCCGGCATTTGGGCGGCGTAGGCCGCGGCTTCGGCCGGATTTTTTTCCGACAGGCGTGCCATGACCATCTGCTGGGCCGTGGCGCGCGCCTCGTCGTCCCCGAGCTGTGCGGCGAAGCGCTGTGCGGCGGGGAGATCGCTTTGCGTGAGTTCGCGCGCGATGTCGCCGGAGACGTCGCGCAGGAGTGCGGCGTCGGCGAGCCCGAGCGCGCGATTCGCCGCGGACTGCGGATCGCGTTCCGCCCAGGCGTGCAGCGTCGTCTTGAGCGCCACCACGCGCTCCGCCGGGTCGCCGAGCTGCGCGGCCCAGGCGAAGGCCGTGGCGGGGTCGCGCCCGGCCCAGCGTTCGGTCACGCCGGCGAGCGCGCGTTCGCGAAAATCGCCGGGCGGCAGCGTCGCGGCCCGCGCCGCGGCGCTGCGCGGATCGCGGCCGCTCCATGCGCTGAAGATGACCTTGTAGCTCTCGCCTTCCTGCGCCGCGTCGGGAAAGCGCGCGAGCAGCGCCAGCGCCGTCTCCGGCTGGCTCGTGGCCACTCCGGCGAGCAGGCCAAAGACCGCCGGTTTCCCGTAATCCGCATCGAGAGCCGCGACGAAATCCGCCGCTGCCGCAGGGTCGCGCACGCCCCATTCGCCGATCACGGTCTTGAGCATTTCTGAATCCGAATTTCGATCCGCCGTGAGTCCCTGCGTCGCGACGGCCGCGGCGGCGGGTGGGTCGAGCTCCGCCCAGCGCGCAAGCAGCGCCAGCCGCAGGATCTCCCTTGTCCCTTTGTCGCCGCCAGAATGTGCGGCGAGTGCGAGCGCGGCGGGGATTTCCTCCGCCGACAAATCGCCCGTGGCCATGATGAGCCGGCGGATGCGCTGAATGTCGGTCGGTGCCTGCCGCGCGGCTTCGAGGCGGGCGGCGAGATCGTGCGCCGGGGCGGGTGTGCGGTCGGGAAAAGCGTCGGCGGCTTCGCGCGCAGCGCGCATTTCCGCGGCGCGGGCGGCGTCACGGCGGGCGGGCGCGTCGGCGTCGGCGGGCTGGTGCGTGGGCTCGTGCGCGTTTGTCTCGCGGCCCGGAGCGCCGCTGCGCGAACGCTCCGCCAGCATCCCGAGCCACCACGCCACGGCAAGCGCAAGCACGCTGGCGGCGAGGCGGAGGCGGGGCGACATGACGGCGCGGAATGTATCCGCAAAACGCGCCGCGCCCTACTGCGTTTTCAACGATTCGAGGAACGCCAGTAGGCTCGCGAGGTCGGCGGGTGCGAAGGTGTTGAGCAGGCATTCGGGCATCATCGAGGTCTCGCGTTTGCCGCGCTCGGCGATGTCACCTTTCTCGATGGTCACGGTCTGGCTGGCGATGTTGCGCACGTCCACAGAATCGCCGCCTTCGCGGGTGACGAAGCCTTCGATCTGCTCGCCATTTTTTTTCTTGAACCACTGCGTTTCAAAACCCTGCGCAATCTTCGCATTGGGCTTGAGGATGGATTCGGTGAGCGCGGCGCGGTCGTAGGTTTTCGCCACGGCGGCGAGCATCGGGCCTTTGGGCGGCTCGTCGGCGCGGGTGGTGTGGCAGGCGATGCAGCCGGCGCGGAGAAAAATGTCGCGGCCCTGCGCGGCGTCGCCGCCCTTTTGCACGGCGGCGAAGACGGCCTCGTATTTCATCGTGGCGATCAGCGCGGCGGGCGCGCCGGTGTCCTTCAGCCCGAGCGCCTGGTAGGCAAAGAGCGCGGACTCGGCGACGGCGTTGTTCGGGTCTTTCAAATGCGCGTTCACCTGGTCGGCGAAAGCCTTCGCCTTGGTGCGTGCGATGACGCCGAGGAGGCTCGCGGCGGTCTCGGGTTTGGCCCACGCTTTTTCCACGGCGGCTTGCGCGGCGTCGTGCTCCTTGCCTTTCACGAGCGCGCTCGTGGACACGTTCACGAGGATGGTCTGCGCGAGCGTGCGCTTCGCGGCGTCGGTGCCTTCGGCGATTTTTTGCAGCGCGCCGGTGTGCTTCGCGTTCTTCGTGTCGCGGGTGAAATCCTCGAACGCGGCGGCGATGGCCGCGGGCCCGGGATTGGCTCCGGCAAAGGGCGCGAAGGCGGTGACGGCGGCCTCGATCGCCGCGCCGTGCTCGCTCGCGCGCTGGAGCAGGCGGAGCGCTTTGGCGCGAAAGTCGGGCGCGATTTTCTCGTCGGTGGCGATGCCGCTGAGCGCGGTCAGGCCCTCGGCGGGGAGTGAGTTGTTCGGCGCGAAAAGACCCTCGACGGCGGTCAGCTTGGCGGCGGTGTCGCTGCCGGCTTTGGCGAGCATGATCTCGACGAGGCCGGGGAAATTGACCTTCGTCCGGTACATGTTCTGTGCGAGCGCGCTCGCCTCGCCGGGCTGCGCGGAGTCGAGTTCCTTTTTCAGCGCAGCCTCGATTTTGTCGGACGCCTCCCAGCGCTCGGGTTTGTAAATCGGGCCGCTGGTGTCGGGGCGCGTGCCCCACCAGACCTTGGGTTCGAGGTAGGGCGCGTCCTTGTTGTCGAGCCGGCAGAGCGTGTTGAGGAGGCCTTTGCGCAGCGCGGGATCGCGCGTGCCGGCGAGGCGGGCGATGAGCGCATCGACGACTTTTTCGTCGTAGAAACCGTAGAGGGCGCGCAGTGCGCCGGGCTGCACTTTGGCATCGGCGGAATCGAGCGCCCCGACGAGCACCGCCCCGGCTTTCAGCTCGGCGAGCGCGCGGACGGCGAGGTGCGCGACGACCGGGTCGGCGTCGCCGACGAGCGGGAGCATGGCCTGCGCGGCGTCGGCTTTGCCGAGGCGGCGGACGGCGTTGATCGCGGCGGTGCGGACGCGCGGGTTTTTGTCGGAAAGCCCGGCGTTGATCGGTGGCATCGGCACCTGCGCCGCGAGCCGCGTATCTTCGGCGAGCGCGCGGATGGCGTATTCGCGGATCGTTTCATCCGCCGCGAGCTGCGTGAGCGCGGGGAAAGCCTTCGCGCCGAAAAGCTGCGCGAGCGTTTCCAGCGCGGCCACGCGGACGCCGATGTTGCCGGGCGTGGCGGCGATCTTTTCCAAATCGCGACCGGCGGCCTGCCCGTTGCGCCGCACCAGCTCGCGCTGCGCCGCGAGCCGGAGAACGGCGCTGGGAGATGAAACGACGGCGGCGAGCGCGGCGGGCGATTGCGCCTTGAGGTCGGGCAGTTTCGGAATTTGCGCGTCCTTTTTCGCGAGGCGAAGGACGTAGCCGGCGTTCGGGCCGTTGTAGTTGAAGGTCGCGCCTTCCCAGCTCGTCACGTAAATCCGCCCGCTCGCGTCCACGTCCATGTCGGTCGGGCGCGTGAGTTTCAGCCACTCCTGCTGGCCCTGGCTCGGGCCGTCGAGCACGTAGCCCGCGCCGTTCTGTTTGAGCGGGTGGTAGAAGATCGCGCTGCGGCCCCACTCGACGGTGTAGAGCCCGTTTTGCAGGCCCGGTTCATCGAGCCAGAGCGCGCCGCACGGCGAGCCGCCGCCGTAGTCGGCGAGCGGCTCGAGCATGTCCTCGTGGAAGTGCTGGTAGGACGATGGGTAGCCCATGTGCGCGCCGGGCGGGTTGAAGGAAAGCCGGTCGTTCCAGCCGTCGCCGTCGTTGGTGTTGTCGCGGGTGAAAAGGTCGAGCGTGGGGGAGACGGCCACGTCGTAAATGTTGCGCGTCCCCTGGACCACGATTTCGAGACCGGTGCCGTCGGGCCGCACGCGGACGATGCTGCCGCCGCGGTGCTTGATCGTGGTGCCGTCGCGGCCTTTCGCCTCCACGTAGCCGTAGTCGCCGCACGCGATGTAAATGAAACCGTCGATGCCCATGCGGCAGCCGTTCGTCGTGTGGTCCGCGCCGCGGAATTTCAGATCGAAGCCCAGACCCGTGACGATCTCCTCGACCTTGTCCGCCTTGCCGTCGCCATCGGTGTCCGTGTAGGCCGTGAGATTCGGTGGGTGCATGACGTAGAGCGTGCCGGGGCCTTGGCCGCTCGGGCCGTCCCAGATGACGCCGCGCGGCGAATCCATCTCCGCGAAGACCGTGAACTGATCGGCCTGGCCAGTGCCCTTCGAGTCGATGCAGCGCAGGACTTTTCCGCGGCCCGGCTTCGCGTCGAGCGAGCCATTTTCATCCACCGCCACGAACAGCACGCCGTCCACCGACGCGCTCACCGCCGTGGGGTAGCCGACATTCGGCGGCAGGGCGAAAATCGTGGCCTCGAAACCGTCGGGCACTTTCAGCGATTTCAAAATCTCGGCCTCGGTGCGCGGCGGGGCATCGGCGGCGAAAGCGGACGTGGCGAGCGTGAGGATGGGCAGGAGCGGGAGTATTTTCATGGCGGCGGAGGAGCGGGAGGTATCGGACTTCAAAGGCCGCTGCGCGAGGATTTCTTAGCCGCGAAACCGGTGCCGGACAGGCGAGGGGGGCTTGCTCTCGCGGGTGCGCTCTGCCACGGTGCGCGCTCAATCTTTCACCCACCAAAAATTTATGTGCGGAATCATCGGCTACATCGGCAAATCCCAGGCAGTGCCCATCCTCCTCGACGGTCTGCGACGGCTGGAATATCGCGGCTATGACTCGGCGGGTGTGGCGATTTTCGAGAATGGAAAAGTGGAGACGCGCAAGAAGGTCGGGCGAATCGCGAATCTCGCGGAGCTGATCAAGGAATCGCCGCCCACGGGCTCGATCGGCATCTCGCACACGCGCTGGGCGACGCACGGCGGAGTCACGGACGCGAATGCGCACCCGCACGCGGACCAGAGCGGGAAGCTTTTCCTCTGCCACAATGGGGTGATCGAAAACTACGCGGTGCTGAAGGACGCGCTGGTGCGCGAGGGGCATACTTTTCAAAGCCAGACGGACACGGAGGTGCTCGCGCATCTCGTGGGAAAAGCCTACGACGCGGCGGGCGGCGAGCCGACGAAGGGCCGGCTGATTGAGGCCCTGCGCGTGGCTTTGAAACAGGTGGTGGGGACGTACGGGATCATAGATCG
>JANXSB010000052.1 GCA_025352865.1 Chthoniobacter sp.
CGGTTTTAGACATCCCACCCGCATGCCCTACCGCCCGCCGCGCCGCGAACCCATGAGCTACTACGTCACCTCGTTCATCAACATCCTCCACTTCATCAGCGACGACCTGATCCAAGTGGACTCGACCACGCGCGTCGCGGAGATCTTTGGCGACGAGTTCGACGATCTCGATTTCGAGCTGGCGCTCTGCTGCTTCGAGGCCACGCACAAGGTCTCCTTCGCCGCGCGCCTGTGGGAGGCGGAGGCGGACGATTACGAGGAGCTGACGATCGAGGAGTTCATCGAGGAATACGTGGAAGGCGGCGAGCAACGCGACCCGCTCTTCGTGACGAAGCGCTTCATGATGTACCAGGAATCGCTCACCAAGGCGCTGACCGAGGAAGCCGAGGACGGTCCACCGACGGACGAATACTGAGCGCGGCGCGCGTCAGTACACGTCCTTCTTGTAGCGCTTCTCCTTCTTCATCGCCTCCACGTAAGCCGCTGCTTCCTCGAGCGTTTTTCCACCCTCGGTTTCCGCGATGCGGTGCAGTTCGGCATCCACGTCTTTCGCCATGCGCGCGCCGTCGCCGCAGACGAAAAAATGCGCGCCTGATTCCAGCCACGCCCACAGCTCCCTCGCATTTTCGCGCATGCGGTCCTGCACGTACACCTTCGCCGCCTGGTCGCGGGAAAAGGCCACGTCGAGCTTGGTGAGGACGCCGTCGGCTTGGAGTTGCGCGAGTTCGCTTTCGTAGAGGAAATCGCACACGCGTTTTTGCTCGCCGAAGAAGAGCCAGTTCCTGCCGCTCGCACTGATCGCTTTTCGCTCCTGCAAATACGCGCGGAAGGGCGCGACGCCGGTGCCGGGGCCGACCATGATGATCGGCGTGGCCGGGTCCTCCGGCAGGCGAAAATGTTTCGCCGTGTGGATGAACACACCCGCGGTCTTCTCCGCCGGCCAGCGCTCCGCGAGGAAGGTGGACGCGACACCCTCGCGCGGACGACCGTGGCTTTCGTAGCGCACGGTGGCGACGGTGAGATGCACGGATTCCGGGTTCGCCTTGAGGCTGGAGGCGATGGAGTAAAGCCGCGGCTGGAGCTTGCGCAGCGTTTTCACAAACTCCTCCGGCGTCCACTTCACGCTCGGATGCGCGAGGAGGAAGTCGATGAACTCGAAGCCCCACAAATAATCTTCCAGCGCCTTTTTCTGCGCGGCGTCCGCCATCAAGTCGCGAAGTTGCGCGACCGCCTCTCCGGCGCGTTCGACGAGCGCTTTCAGGAATTCCTTCGACGGCTGCGTGATGATGTAATCGCCCGTCAATGCCGCGCGAAGCGGCTTGGGCACAGCATCCGCGCCGGGGACGACCTCCTCGCCGGTCGCGCCGATGGCGGCGATGATCTCGGAGACGAGCGCGGGATGGTTCGTCGCGAAAAGGCCGAGCGAGTCGCCGACCTCATAGTTAAAACCCGAACCGGCAAGGGAGATTTCGTGGTGCCGCGTGTCCTTGCCAGAGCCTTCGCCGGAAAGCTTGCGGTTGACCGGATGCGGGGCGGGAAAGGGATTCTTGCGCGAGTAGAGCGAGGCGGGATCAGCGGACATAGCGGTCAGCTCTTCGGCGCGTCTTTGCCCAGCTTGTATTCAAAGCTGTCCACCAGCGCGAGCCAGCTCGCCTCGATGATGTTGTCGCTCACGCCGACGGTGCCCCAGTGCTCGTCGCCGTCGGTCGAGTCGATGAGCACGCGGGTGCGGGCGGCGGTGCCGAGCTGGCCGTTGCTGATGCGGACTTTGAAGTCGTCGAGCTGGATGCGCTCGATGGCGGGATAGAATGGGCGGAGCGCCTTGCGCAGCGCGGCGTCGAGCGCGTTCACGGGGCCGTCCCCCTCGGCCACGGTATACTCGCGATGACCGTTGACGCGGAGCTTCACGGTCGCCTCGCATTTGTTCCAATGCGCCTCGGACGCGCGGCGGAACGAGCAGTGATATTCCTCCAGTTCGAAAAGCGGGCGCTGCTGGCCGAGATGCCGGCGCAGAAGCAGCTCGAACGAAGCTTCCGCCGCCTCGAACTCGTAGCCTTCGCTTTCGAGCCGCTTCACTTCGGTCAAAATCTTCGCCACTTCCGGCGCACCCTTCGCCAGTTTGAAGCCGAGCTTTGCCGCTTTCACGATGACGTTGGTCTGCCCGGACATGTCCGAGATCGTGATGATCCGCTCATTGCCAACGAGCGCCGGATCGACGTGCTCGTAAGTGCGCGCGAGCTTTTGCACCGCATGCACATGCAGCCCGCCTTTGTGCGTGAAAGCGGCCGCGCCCACGTAAGGCGCGCGGATGTCGTGCGGCACATTCGCCAGCTCGTCCACAAAATGCGCAAGGTCGCGCAGTCCGGCGAGATCGAGCCCGAGGTCGAAGCCCATCTTGAGCTGGAGATTGGGCATGACCGTCGTGAGGTTGCAGTTGCCCACGCGCTCGCCGTAGCCATTGATCGTCCCCTGCACCTGCACCGCACCGGCGCGCACCGCGGCGAGCGCATTGGCCACGCCCACGCCGCCGTCATTGTGCGTGTGGATGCCCACAGGCTGCCCCAGCTCGGCGATGACCTCGCGCGTCACGCGCTCAACGAAATCCGGCAGGTTCCCCCCGTTCGTTTCGCAGAGCACGATCAAGTCCGCGCCCGCATCGCGCGCCGCTTTCACCGTCCGCAGCGAGTAGTCGCGGTCCTCCTTGTAGCTGTCGAAAAAATGCTCGGCATCGTAGAGCACCTCGCGCCCGTGCCTTTTCAAATGCGCCACGGTGTCCGCGATCATCGCGAGATTTTCCTCCAGCGTGACGTTGAAAACTTCGGTCACATGCAGCGGCCACGTCTTGCCGACGATGGTCACGGCGGGCGTCTGCGCATCGAGGAGCATCTGCACCTGGGCATCGTCCTCCACGCGCACCTTGCCGCGCCGGGTCATGCCAAAGGCGGTGATCTTCGCGTGCTTCCACGAGCGCTTCGCCGCCTCGTCAAAGAACGCCGCGTCCTTCGGGTTCGAGCCCGGCCAGCCGCCCTCGATGTAATGCACGCCAAACGCGTCGAGTTTTTCCGCCACACGAATCTTGTCCACGACCGAGAACGAAATCCCGGTCCCCTGCGTGCCGTCGCGGAGAGTGGTGTCGTAGATGGTGAAACGTGGCGTGCTCATAATGAAAGGGCGCGCAACCTAGGACAGGCGGGCGGCGGTGGCAAGCGGGTGCGACACCAGCGACGGCAGAATGCCGCTACTCCTCGACAACCGCCTTCTTCCCCCTCGGCCACTCCCGCAGTTGTGTCTTCGCGGCTTCGATCTTCTCGGGCGGCTTGTTGCAGAGGGTCACGCCCATGAGCTGGCTGAGGACGTAGTGGCGGACGAGGAATTTCTTCTTCTCCCGGTCGCCCTCGATTTCAAAGCGGGTGGCGGGTTTCGAGAAGTCGCCGACGAAATCGAAATGCAGATCAAAAACGGTGCTGCTGAAGTGCGGGAGGTAGTCGAACTTCATGCGCTTTTTGCCGCTCATATTCGCGCCGGCCACATGCCCCTGCTCCACGGCGCATGGCCAGTGCTCGACGCGGCGGACGCCGCCGAAAATCCGGTCGGGATACGAGGCGATGTCGCCGACGGCGAAGATGCCTTTCTCGTCGGTTTCGAGGTATTCATTGACCGGCGTGCCGTGCGGATAGGCGAGCGGGGTGCCGGCGACGAGCCCGAGATTCGGCTCCGCGCCGAGCGCGACGATGGCGAGCCCGGCGGAGAAACGGTCGCCGCTTTTCGTGGCGATGTTTTTCAAAACGGTGCGCCCCTCGAAGCCGCTGAGCGACTGGTTGAGCATGAGCTTCACTCCCTGCGCGGCAAAATATTCCGCAAGCCACTCGCCCGACTCCGGTCCGAGGTAGCGCGACCACAGGTGCGACGCACGATGCAGCAGGCTGACGCGCGCCTTGGGCAGTTGCGAAAGCAGCGCCGCCGTCTCCAGCGCGATGCAGCCGCCGCCGATGACGGCGATCTCGTGCTCGAGGTCGGCGACTTCACGCAGCGCCTGCACGTCGCGCAGGGTGCGGAGGTAAAAGACATTGCCGAGATTTCCGCCCGCGACCTGCGGACGCCGCGCGCGGCTGCCCATGGCCATGCAGGCTTTGCGAAACTCGATGGCCTGCCCGTTGGCGAGCACGGCGACACGGCGTTCCAGA
>JANXSB010000053.1 GCA_025352865.1 Chthoniobacter sp.
CGTGCGCGAGGTCGTGCGCGTGGATGAGGAGCGGCGGCAGATTTGGTTCAAGGCGCTGGGCATTCGCGCGGGGCAGGACCCGTATCAGACGCATCTCGCGCGGGTGAATTTCGACGGCACCGGGCTCGTGGTTTTGACCGAGGGCGACGGCACGCACAAGTGGGAGTTTTCGCCGGACGGGCGGTTCTTTATTGATGCGTGGTCGCGCGTGGATCAGCCGCCGGTCACGGAGCTGCGGCGGGCGGACGATGGGAAGCTGGTCTGCGTTTTGGAAAAGGCGGACGCGGGTGCGCTGCTCGCCGCGGGCTGGCGGATGCCGGAGCGTTTCGCGGCGAAAGGGCGCGATGGGAAGACGGATATTTTCGGGCTGATCGTGCGGCCGTCGAACTTCGATCCGGCGAAAAAATATCCGGTCATCGAGAAGATCTACGCGGGGCCGCATGACTTCTTCGTACCGAAAGAATGGGGTCGGCAGACGCAGGATCACGAACTGGCGGAGTTGGGCTTCATCGTCGTGCAGATCGACGGCATGGGCACGAACTGGCGGTCGCGCGCGTTTCACGATGTCGCGTGGAAAAACGTGGCCGATGCGGGCTTTCCCGACCGCATCGCATGGATGCGCGCGGCGGCGGCGCAGCACCCGGAGATGGACCTGACGCGCGTCGGGATTTTCGGCGGCAGCGCGGGCGGGCAGAGCGCGCTGGGTGCGCTGCTTTTCCACGGCGATTTCTACAAAGCCGCCGCCGCGGACTGCGGCTGCCACGACAACCGCATGGACAAAATCTGGTGGAACGAGGCGTGGATGGGCTGGCCCATCGGGCCGGAATACGCGGCGAATTCCAACGTCGTGAACGCAAAGAATCTCACCGGCAAACTGCTGCTGACGGTGGGCGAACTGGATCACAACGTCGATCCCGCCTCGACCATGCAGGTCGCCAACGCGCTCATCAAAGCGGACAAGGATTTCGAGTTGCTGATTCTGCCGGGGCGCGATCACGGGGCGGGGGAATCGCCTTACGCGGCGCGGCGGCGGATGGATTTTTTCGTGCGCAGCCTGCTCGGTGTGGAGCCGCGGCGGTAAAAAAACCAACCGTCATTCTGAGCGGAGTTCCGGGAGGCTTTGCGACCGGAACTCCGTTCAGGATGACGGGGGTTTTTCGTGGCTTCGCAGGTGCGAAAGCGCCTTACGCCGTCGGGCTGCCCGCGAGTTCCTTCCGCAATTCGGCGCTGCGCTCGATGGTCTGCGTGAGCAGCGTGGGCACTGTCGGCAGGGCGCGGGCGCGGATGTAGATCTGATAGCTGAAAAATCCCTTGCTGATGTGGATGAACAATTGGTTCAGCGCGACGAGTGTGCGTCCAACCACATTGTCCCCGACAGCCTTCGGAAACGGCGCGGGGATGCCGCGCACTTCGAGCACTTTGTAGCCGGTCTGGTCGAACAGCTCGCGCAGCGACGCGAACGTGAACAGCCGCGTGTGCGTGCGGTCGAGAATGCCTTTGCGCCCGTAGTTGAAATTGCCGAGCAGGAGCATGAGCCGCGTGACGGCGAAGCCGATGTTCGCGGTCGTGAGCACGATCTCGGGGCGCTTGTTCGCGGCGGCGGCGCGGAGTTTTTCCATGAAAACCTCGGGGTCTTTGAGGTGCTCGATGACATCGAGCATGAAGATCTGATCGAAGTCCGAAACGCTGACCGGAAACTCGCCGCCGTCCATGTCCCAGCGTTTGAATTCCACCTTCGGATTGTCCGACGAGTCCCGGATGTACTGGTCCACACCCACCACATGCGCCGCCTTTTCCGCGAGGTGCCCGGCCACGTATCCCTGCCCGCAGCCGATGTCCAAAATCCGCGCGCCCGGCTGCACCGCCTCGATGGCAAAGGTGTGCGACGAGGCGAAGCCCATTTTCAAATCGTAGGTCAGCTCGATCTGCCCCACGTCGAACTTGCGGTCGAAGAGCAGGTTCATCTCGTGGAACTTTGCGCGCAGCATCGTTTTGAAAATGTCCCACGCGTACTGCAGCCCGTTCACGTGGCAGATTTCGTCGCCGTAGAAAGTGGGGATCGGGATTTCCTGGATCGTGATGCCGGCGAAATGGAGCTGCACGATGATGTCCGTGTCGAAATGGAAATTGTTCGAGTTGCGCTCGAAGGGGATGTGCTTCAGCGCCTTCGTGGCGTAGAGCCGGTAGCCGCTGTGAAACTCGCTGAGCTTCGTGCCGAGGAGCGTGTTTTGAAAAGTGGTGAGCACCTGGTTGCCGACCCATTTGTAGAGCGGCATGCCGCCTTTGAGCGCGTCCTGTTTGTTGATCATCCGCGAGCCGAAGACGGCGTCGGCGTCGTCCGTGAAAAACGGTTCGAGCAGCGCGGGCAGTTTTTCCGGCGCGTACTGGCCGTCGCCGTGGAGCAGCGCCACTACGTCGAAGCCGTTATCAATCGCGTAGCGGTAGCCGAGTTTCTGATTGCCGCCGTAGCCCTGGTTTTCCGGGTTGCGCAGGATCGTGATTTTGAAATCACTCGCGGCATCCTCGCGCTTCAGCCCGGTGGCAAAGGTCGCGTCCTTCGACGAATCGTCGATGATGAGCACCTCCACGTTGCGCGTGTGGAGTTCGGCCGGGATACGGTCGAGGACACTGTTGATGGTCTTCTCGGCGTTGTAGGCGACGATGAAGATGAGGACGCGTTTTCCGGAGAAGTCGATCACGGCGGGGAGGTTAGCAAAGTTTGTTCCTCCGTCGAGCGCGCGGCGGGAGTTATTCAGAAAACCTTGCGCGGCGCACAGGCTGAAAACCGGCTAGTAGCGGCTGCGGATGGCGCTGGCGAGCGCGTCGGCGAGGCGCTGGCGGTAGGCTCCCGAGCCGGCGATGCGCGCGCCTTCGGAGCGGTTCGTGAGAAAGCCGCACTCGGCGAGCACGGCGGGGACGCGAGTGTAGCGCAGCACGTAGTAGCCGCGCGTGCGGACGTGGCGGTCCTCGGTGCCCGCCGCGCGCACGAGCCGCGAATGGACGGCGGCGGCCAAGCCCGCGCTCTGCCGTGTGTAGTAGTAGGTTTCGATGCCGCTGGCACCCTCGCGCGGGGCGGAGTTGAAGTGGATGCACATGAAGATGGCGTTGCGCTGGGAATTGGCGACGGAGCAGCGTCCGCCGAGGCCGACGAAGTAATCGCCATCGCGCGTCATGATCACGCGATAGCCGGAGGAGCGGAGGTCGTTGCGCAGGCGCTTGGCCACGTCGAGCGTGTAGGTTTTTTCCGCGTAGCGGTCGCCCGGCACGCCGCCGCGGTCGTGCCCGCCGTGGCCGGCGTCGATGACCACCGTGGGATGCGACCAGGCCGCGGAGGCTGATAAACACAGCACGGCGAGGAGCAGGGAGAGAAAGTGACCGTTCTTTTTCATGGCGAACCGGGCGGGAGACTTTGGAAAAGCGACGGGGAAGGCGAGCGGAAAGTTGCATGACGGATGACGGATGACGAATGAAGAAATGTCCGCGCATTCGTGCTTCGCGCTTTGTCATTCCGTCGTCATTCGTCATCCGGCATTCGTCATGACAACCGATTGCACGCCGCACGCGTTCCGGCGTAAATGCGCGGACTCCGCATGAAAGCTCCCGCCATCCTCACCGCCGCGCTGCTCGCGGCGTTCACGCTGTCCGCGGCTGCGCAGAAAATGCAGACGCCAGCGGGCGAAGCGCCGGGGCCGTGGCTGCTGGGCACCATCGGCGTGGGGAAAAATGCGGACGGCACGGTGCAGACAACGGCGCTCAAGGGGCTTGCGATCAAGGTGGGCGAGCACGGCGAGGCGGCGGTGGCTTACGATCTCGATCTCTGCCGCATGGCCGGCGCGTGGACGGGCAAATTCACCACGCCGATGAACCTCATGTCGCGCGGCGAATACCCGGTGGCGATGGGCGAGGTGGCGTTCACCACGGGCAGCGTCGCGGGCTTCATTTCCGGTGAGGCGAAGGCCCCGTGGAAAGATCAGCTCCTGCACTTGAGTTACGGGACGTGCTCGCTGTTTGGGGTGATGAAGGAAGAGGTTGCGAACGCGACCGGTAGGGACGGCACTCCGCTGCCGTCCGCGGGCGAGCGCAGCGAGGCGGTGAGTGCGCTATCACGTTCGCGGACGGGAACGGAGTCCCGTCCCTACCCGCCTTCGGCGTTGGTGCAGGGCGGCGTGACGCGCTTTCCGGTGAATTTCCAAAGCGGCACGATGCGAGCGCGTTTCAATCCCGCCGACGGCCAGCTCTACATCGTCGGCCTGCGCGGGTGGCAGACGACCGGCGTAAAAAACGGCGCGTTTCAGCGCGTGCGCTACAACCCCCGTGCGCCGGTGCGCATGCCCATCGGCCTGCACGCCACGAAGCGCGGCGTGCGCCTCGATTTCACCTGCGCGCTCGACGCGGCGAGCGCGGGCGATCCGCAGAACTGGAACATCGAGGTCTGGAATTATCTTTGGTCCAGCGCCTACGGCTCGCCGGAAATCTCGACGCTCGGCGGCGGCGACAAGCCCGCCGAACTCGGCAAGGACGGCGCGATGCAATTCACCAACGCGCAGCTCGGGCAGAAAAAGCACGACCCGCTCACGGTCAAAAGCGCCGTGCTTTCCGCCGACAAAAAGTCCGTCTTCCTCGAAATCCCGGGCCTCAAGCCGGTGATGCAAATGCAGATCAAATTCGCGCTCAAATCCGCCGACGGCGCGGAGTTGCAGAGCGAAGTCCTCAACACCATCCACGCGCTCGGCGAATAGCGACGGTCATGCACTTTGGTCATCCATCGCAGAAGCCGGTGAAAAGGAGCGCGAGCTTTTGGAGTGCGCCTGTCCTCTGGCGCTTTGGCAGGAGCGGAGCGACGCGGCAGAGAGCACGGTGCGTCGTGGTGCCACCCGCTGCCAAAAAGCGCCAGAGGACAGG
>JANXSB010000060.1 GCA_025352865.1 Chthoniobacter sp.
ACGTTTGGGAGTTCACCTTCCTGGAACTCGCTTAACACTGTGGTGTGGGGGGCCATTGGCTTTGATTCGACCACCCACGTCCTCTACAACACTAAGCCGGAAGCTACGCTTGGGGTTCATCCGGCAGGCAATGCGCGACGCACCGCCAACCAGCAGGATCTTACCGGTGCCAAGCTGACCAATCTGTCGTTGATGTTCAATACCGATCTCCACAACGGGCAAGCTGCCAACGGAGGAACATCGGCCTTCGCCGTCATTGAAAACAGTGGCGATATCGGTGCTTCGAGTAACTACTGGGGTGCAACCATCAACTCCCCCTCTTTCGGCGTCGCCAATTGGAATATTGAAGGAAACTTTGGCGGCGGCACCGGGGCCGCGGTGGCCAAGTTGGACTTCTACAGCATCCCGCCGGGCTCCACGGGAAACGGCACCTACGTTGGCACATTCAGCATCAGTAATGCCGGTGCCGTGAGCTTCGTCGGGATCAATCTTCCCGAACCGACCTCGGCGGCATTGTTCGGCCTGGGTGCGCTCGGCCTCATGGCCCGCCGCCGTCGAAGCATTCAAGACGGCCAACTTAAGGCATAGAGTCGGTAACATGGGACAAATTTATTCCATTAGAGGGTGTACCGGAATGCAAAAAAAGCGTGTCATCCTGAGCGGAGCGGAGGCGGAAAGGCGGGCGCAGCGCAGTCGAAGGATCCCGGCGGTCCGAACAAGTTCAGCACGTTATCGAACCGCCGAGGTTCTTCGACTCCGTTTCACCCCCACCTTTCCACGGCGAAACTCCGCTCAGGATGACACGCTTTGGAGTTCCGGTACACCCTCTTAGGTCGCAGCGGATGCTTTTGCCAAAAATGTAACATGAGTCATCGCGGCCTTTGTCCTATTGGTGGCCCATGAAATCCCGAGTTTTTACCGGCCTCTTTTTCCTTTCCATCGCCTGCTGGGGACAGATCGCCACGGCTGGCGAGTTCAACCTCGAAAAGGCCACGGCGGAAGCCGGGAAAGGCGGGGCCGAGGCGCAGTTCCAGTTAGGTGCGGCCTATCTCCACGGGAAAGGTGTAGCCAAGGATGAAGTGCGGGCGCGCACGCTTTTGCACCAAGCCGCAGGGCAGGGTCACAGCATGGCCCAAAACCATCTTGGGGTGATGTATTTGGAAGGTCAGGGGGGAAAGGCCGATGTCCTGGAGGGTTTGAAACTGCTGCGCCAGTCAGCGGAGCAGGGCAACGCCACGGCGCAGAATAACCTGGGTTTCGTCCTAGCCGAAGGCAAAGGTGTTCCCCAAGACCGGAAGGAAGCGGCCACCTGGTATCGCAAGGCAGCAGAACAGGGTTTCGCCCTTGCGCAGTTCCGGCTTGGTAGCTTCTATTACTTTGGCGACGGTGGTCTGACCAAGGACTACGCCGAGGCACTTCGCTGGCACCGGCTGGCGGCTGACCAAGGGCTGGCCCTGGCGCAAAACTCCGTCGGGGTGATCTACCGTTTCGGATTGGGTGTGAAAGTGGATATGAAGACGGCCGGCGAGTGGTTCCTCAAGGCTGCGGAGCAGGGCGAAGCCAAGGCGCAAGGTAACTTGGGCGCGCTTTACACGACCGGTACCAGCCTGGGCCAGAATAAGCCGCTCGCCTACCAATGGCTGAAGATCAGTTCCGACCAAGGCGAGGTAACAGCCGATAACTTGCTTGACGACTTCCAGAAAACTCTGACGCCGGAGGAAATTGCCGAAGGCGAGCGTCTGGTGAGCGCATTCCGCGCTCGCAACCCCGCCGCCGCGCCAAAGCCGAAAGGGGTTAAGCCTCCCCAGCTTCGCCCGGCGGCGGACTGAACCGCACACGGACGTACCGTCAGTAACCTGCTGGGTTACGCTTTTTGGGTCTGGAGCGGGTAATAAAAGTCGCAGCGCGACTGGTAGAGACGGCACTCCGTGCCGTCCGGCGGGTGAGCGGAGCGAGACGGCGAAGCACAACGCGCGCGCAACGCGCCGCCTCGCTGGCGCTCGCCCCGGACGGCACGGAGTGCCGTCCCTACCCGGCTTCGCCGATGTTATTTCACGGTCGCTAAGCGTGACGGAAAAAAAGAACCAGTGCGGGTGTTACCACCCGCACTGGTCTTGGATTTTGTTCAAGCCGACCAAGTCCTTTAAGACCCGGCGGCTGAAGATGGAGGCAATCAGTTCACGAGGCCACCGTCGTTGGAACGACCGACCACCATATCCGCCAAGTTCACGTTGAGCGGATTGAGGTTGGTGCCCAGCACCTGCGCCTGCAGATCGAGGGCCACGGTTTCGGCGAGTGTGCCGACAGCTGCGGCGCGATACATGATGTGCTCGTAACCCCAGAAGGTGTACTGGCCATTCTGGACAGCGGCCGCGGAGTAATCCACGCCGTTGTATTTCAAAGCCACGGCATTGCCGCGGGGCGCAACTTGCCCGGCGATCACATTGGAGGCGTCAGACGTGCCAAGGTAGCTGACGTAGTAGGCACCGGTGGTGGTGGCAGTGCCACCCGAGCCCGTGGCCGTGTAGATCGCCGACGGAATGGTGTCCGTCAGGAAGCCACGCACGGTGCCACCGCTGTTGTAGCCGCCGTTGCCGAGTGCGCCCGTGCTCACCCCGTTGATGAGTTGGTAAGGAGTGATCACCTGGGAGTTGATCTGGGCGGTGCCGGAGTTTTCGGTAACGGTGTACTGCTTAACCGCCTGAAACTGGATGCCGGTTTCGAAGAAGGTCGTGGACCGGGTGCCCGAGTCAGGATCGCGACCGATCGCGAAGACGAGCTTCGTGGCGTGGGCGGCAGAGCCCGTGAACTGGCTGAGCGCCTGTTTGCCGAGCGGGTAAAGCACCTGCGCGAGCTGAGGCGTCATATTGGTGCCGGGGAAACCGGTGCTGCCGACGAACTGGAAGCACGCTACAGCGCAAAGGACGTCCTGGCCCGACAGATCTTCGTAGATCGTGGTGACATCGAGGGCGTGGTTGACCGCTCCCGTGGCGGGATTGATGGTGCCGGTATTGCGGATGCCGGTGCCGGTGAAGCCCGTGGTGCCTTGGTAAACGTCGGAAAGGGCGACGTCAGGCACATGGGTTTCGGAACCCAAGGCGGACGGAGTCCCAGTGCCAGTGGCGCCATCCGAATAGTAGGTCAGATTGATCTGCGTAGAAGCGGGCAGGGAAGACCCGGCCGCGACAGCCTGAACGCCGGCTCCAGAACCGTTCCATGTGCATTTCACATAGGTGGTGTCACCAATAGCCGGATAGTCCACCTTTTTGTACATCACATTGTTGGCACTGCCGAGGGTGGCATTGTCCTTGGCCACCGGCGCACCGTAGAGGGCCAGGAGTCCCGCATTGGTTTGCGCACGGAAGGCGGTCGAACCGGTGAAGTAGATGTGATTGGTGGCAGCCTGGGCCGCACCAGCGAGGGTCAGGGCGGCGATGCAGCCCGTGAGGATTTTATGGATTTTCATTGTGAGATTTAGTTTATGTTACTGATTTTTTAACGTGGTTTAGTTTTAGGCGCTAATTGAGACTATGGAGGTTGATTGGAGTGAAATTACGCGATGACGGACGAACGGCGGCGGACGAACCCAAGGAGGCCAGTGCCGAGCGCGAGAAGCATGGCTGAGCCGGGCTCCGGAGTGGCTACGGTGCCCACGTAGGTAATGTTCGCGCTGTTATCGATGCTGAACGTGCCGATGTAGGCACCGTTGCCGACGGCACCGGGCTGGATGTTATAGAGATCCAGTTGGGCCGCAGCCGCACCCGTGCCGGCACCGAAATTGCCGTCAATGTTCCAGCCTGCGACGCCAAACGCCGGAGCGTTGACGGCTGCAGCCCAGTAGTTGGTCGAAGCACCCACATCGGCGTTGGTTTCGATGGCCGCAATGGGAGAGGTGTTG
>JANXSB010000071.1 GCA_025352865.1 Chthoniobacter sp.
TCGGCAATAAACGCCGCGAGTTCTTCCGGCTTGGTCGGCCAGGGGCGTCCGTCGCCGCACACATCCACCGGCTCATCAGCGAGCGTCACGCGGACGTGCGCGCCGTCCGGAAAGTCCGCGGGTTCGTCGAGCACGACCGCGCCGTTCTTGTATGTGCCGTGGATGGAATTCACAGGGACACGATAGCGGAACGCGCCCTCTGCTCAAACTGAAAGTCCCGCGGAATCGGGCATTCTTCTCGTCGGCGCATTCCCCTGCGGCGGGCGGGCGAACGCCGCGTCCTCGATCCGAATCGCCTCGAAGAATCCCTCGGGCCACGAGCTGCCCGCACCATTCTCGGGTTCAAAGAGCACGATGACACGGCACTCGCGCGAAGCCGCGCGCGGCACTTCAAACAATTTTAAGAAGACCATAGTCATCCAAAAAATATCGCCTCAACTCCGCTTCGTTTTCCCAATTCCTGTCAGCCTTTTCTTTCGGGAACCAACGGAAGGTAAAATCCGTGAATCCAAGCGGGGCGAAGAGTTTCGTTTTCTTGAGTTCGGCGCTGAGCATATTTTGAAACTGGATCAAAGATTGCGTTTCGGTTGCTGGATAGAATTCTACAGGTGCGACGACGGCGAGCTTCACCTTCTTCACCTCGCTCCAATTACCATGAATCATATTGATATTTTTCGGCCCTTGCTCGTGAGCGAGCGTGAGCATCAGTGCATAGCGAATCAGCTCGAACGCGGCGTAGCGCGGGCCGTTCGATGCCCATTTGAGTTCAAACATCGTCACGGTCTTGGTCTCGGCATCATAGTGGGCGAAATCTAGCGCCGCTTTTCGGTCTCCGCGCGAACTGACAAAGCCGGAAGCGACGGGCACTTGGTTCGCCCATTTATCCGACTTCCATACCTCATTGATCATAATAGCCGTTTCTCGCTCGAACGACACCTCAAGTTCCTTGGAGATGCCCCTCTTCTCTCTATCCTCCTTTTTGTAGTAGAAACGACCCGCCTCCCACCGCCAGTTCTGTTTCGATGCCAGCCCTGGGTCGCGTTTGGGATCCTTTGCGACGAATTCTTTCCACCTTTTGAAAAGACGTTCTTTCAGCGCAATCAATGCGACACCGAGGCTCTGTGTGCTCACATCGGGAGCGCGCATAATTGCTTCACACGTCTCCTCGGTGCCGTGGAAAAATGAAGTCGAGCTAGCTCGCGGCCATTGGGCTTTAGACATGGAAAGTTTCGCCATCATTGTGGATTTCAGTTTGTGGAAAATGCTCCCGGAATGCCTCGGGGTGCTCCGTGTGTATGGGTACTACGCGGCGCGGGCGCAAGTCGGTGACGAGCTTGGCCAAGTCAGCCACCGGCGCATGGCCGCTCGTGTGATGCTCTGCGAAATGACCTCCGCATTTCTCGAGCGCCGCGAGCGTAGCTTGCCAGTCGGCTCGTGAAAGATAGCCGCTCCACATCGAATAAATCCCCAGCGTGCGCGGTGGCAGCGCGTGCTTGAAGTCGAGTTTCACCATGCTCGGGCGGCTGAGCAGAAGGAAGTCGCCGGGGCTGGTGCGCATCTCGTCGAGCGTCACCTGGTGGGGGCGAAAAATCTCAGACAAGCTCTTCGGGACGCGCCTTGGGATATGGCTTGGGAAATACACACGCAGGCCGTTCTTGGCCCCAATCGCCGGAAGCGAACCACCGAGCTGGCGTCGCATCTCGCTCCACAAATACGCCCCGTAGAGATCGAGCGCGAACGTGCGGCCCGTCGCGCGTGCGGCTTTGTAAAACGCCACCATGCGATCCAAGTGCTGCGGCGAAACAAACGCCAGCGCCAGTGCTGGAGCCCCGCGCAACTCACGCGCAATCTCGCGGGTAAGCGCGGCCTCAGTCTTTGGCGCTGCGGCATCCGGACGGGAGAAATGCGTGCCCTCCAGCAGCAGCGCATCGAGCGGCCCGCGCGCGGCGGCGCGGATGAGTGTGCGAGCCATGCCGGGCTTGCGGCCATGCAAGCGAATGTCGCCCGAGTAGAGCAGTCGTCGTCCACCGCACTCGATCAAAAACGCCACGCTATCGAACGCCGAGTGGTCCACGCTCAGCGCAGTGACGGTGCAATCACCGACGCACTCCGGCACTCCTGGCCGCAATATCCGCGTGGGCCGCTCCCCGATCGGATGCCATCTGGCAAACCATTCACCCGCAAGCAGCAGGAGCCTCGTGCCGCGCGTCATCCACACCGGCACCTCCGCCTGCGCAAGATGCAGCAGCCCCGTGTGATCGCCGTGAGCGTGCGAAAGCAGCACTGCGTCCACCTTTTCTCCAGCACAGGAAAAACCCGTCACCTCAGGCAACCGCTCCTCCGCAGAAGCAGCCAGCGATGCGCCCGCATCCAGGATGAGCCGCGATCCCGGCGTGCAGACTTCGACACAACTGCCGCCAATCTCCCGGCTGCCTCGGTGGATGGTCACTTTCATCGCGCTGAAATCGTGTTCGTGCATCGTACGATCAACGCAAAATCCAAAATGAACCCGGCATCACGACGCCAAACCTGAAGAGCCGGTTTTACCCCATCGCCCGCTCGATGCTTGTCTCGAATGGATCGCTCACTTCCGCGAGTGTGGCTGAGAGCGTCGCGCCGTGGGCGGTGATGGTGAGTTTGTCGCCGCCGGTGGTGCCGAGTCTCGAGTGCGGGATGCCGGCTTTCGCGAGTTCGGCGAGGACGGCGTCTGCCTTTTCGGGGGCGATGCTGAGGATGATGCGACTCTGGCTTTCGCCAAAGAGCAGCGCGGCCCGGGCGGCGTGGGCGGGATATTTGTCGAGCGCGGGGCCGCTGGGGAGTTCGATGGTGGCGCCGAGTTTGCCGCCGATGCAGCTTTCCGCGAGCGCGACGGCGAGGCCGCCTTCGCTGCAATCGTGCGCGCTTTTCACGAGGCCGGCGCGGATGAGCGCGAGCACGGCGGACTGCACGCGCTTTTCCAAATCAAATGACAGGCGCGGCGTGCGTCCGGCTTTCTGCGAGTGGACGACTTTCATGTAGTGCGATGCGCCGAGTGAGAGATCGCCGGCGCCGGGATCGAGCACGGGGCCGGCGAGGATGATGACGTCGCCCGCGGACTTGAACGCCTGCGTGGTGATGTGCTTCGCGTCGTCAATGATGCCGACCATCCCGACGGTCGGCGTGGGATCGATCGGGCCCGCGGGCGACTGGTTGTAGAGCGATACGTTGCCGCCCGTGACCGGCGTGCCGAATTCGCGGCAGCCCTCAGCGAGCCCCTCGACGCTCTCGCGGAGCTGCCAGAACAGCTCGGGATTATGCGGGTTTCCGAAGTTGAGGTTGTCCGTCACCGCGAGCAGGCGCGCGCCGCTGCATGTGAGAGTCCGCGCGGCCTCGGCGATGGCGATGCGTGCGTCCTCGCGCGGGTCCTGCAACACGTAGAGCAAATTGCAATCGCT
>JANXSB010000082.1 GCA_025352865.1 Chthoniobacter sp.
GTCAGCACCGCCGCCACCTCCGCATCGTCCAGAATCTGCGCGGGCATCACGTTGCTGTAGCTCGTTTGCAAGACCGTGATCGGCCCGGACAACCCCTCGCACAGCACTTTGATCGTCCGAGCGCGATCCGCTTTCAGCCAGTCGCTCTTCACCAGCGGCGGATACACCGGCGGCGCACCCTGCCCGCCCTGCTGATGACACAGCGCGCATTTCTCCGCGTAGATTTTTTCCCCGCGCGCCATCTGCTCCGCGTCCGCCGCGCGCCCGATGCCCGGCAGCAGCATCACGAGCACCGCGGCAAAAATCCGGGGAAACATCGGGCGCGAAAAACTACGCCGGCTTCGCGAAAGTCAGCGGCAGCACGAGCAGCAGCGCGCCATACGCAAGCCCCGCGAGCGCCGCCATGCGCCAGCGCTTTTCCCCGCCCGTGATCCACGCGATCTGATCCCGCAGCGTGTACGGCATGCCCACCCAAAACAGCGCGAGCGCGACCCACACATAGACCAGCGTGTTGAGGCAAAGCCGCGCCGGCATTTCCGGCCGCAAAAACGAAGCCTCCAGCAGCGGCTCCGCGCCCAGCAGCACGAGCATCCCGAGCGAGCGCGCCGCGAGAAATTCATCCACATATTTCCACGCGAGAAACCACGCGATCGGCGTCGCCCACAGCACCCGGTTCCGCCAGTTCGAGAACTCCCCGAGGTCCATCGTCCACACCAGCCAGAAGAACCACCCCGCCGCGGCCGTGAGCAGCACCACGCCCAGCGGCTTCGAGCGCGGCAGCGTGCGCAGCCAGTCCTGCGCGGCCTTTCCTTTGAAAAGCGCGAGCGCGTGGCCGAGCAGCACGAAGAGTCCGGTGAGGTAAAGCGCCGTCTCCAGCTTGAGGGAATAGATCATGAGCGAGGGCGGGAAGAAGACGCGGCCTGACTGCGCGGCTCAAGCCAAATGTGGCTCCTCCAAAACCGCCGGATCGGCGTAAAGCGAGAAGCCGCTCGAATGTTCGATCCGGACATCGAAGACCTCACCGACATGCCGCTCGCTGCCATCGAAAATCACGATCTTGTTCCCCGGCGTGCGCCCCATCAGCCGCGCGTCGTTCGTCTTGCTGCGGCCTTCGCAAAGAATCTCCACATTCTTCCCGACCAGCGCCTCGCCCTTCGCAATCGCCAGCGCATCCACCACGCGCAGCAAGTCCTGATTGCGCTCCTCCTTCACCGCTTCCTGCAACTGCCCGTCCATCTCCGCCGCCGGCGTGTCGCGCCGCTGCGAGTAGCGAAAGACGAACGCATTATCGAAACCTACACGCTCCACCATCGCGCGCGTCGCCGCGTAGTCCGCGTCCGTTTCACCGGGGAAACCCACGATCACATCCGTCGTCAGCGCGATGTCCGGCCGCACCGCGCGCAGCTTTTCCGTGAGCGCGAAATACTTCTCCGCCGTGTAAGTGCGGTGCATCGCCCTGAGCATGCGATCCGAGCCCGACTGCATCGGCAAATGCACATGCGGCATCAGCTTCGGCAGCTCCGCAAAAGCGTTCACCAGATCCTCCCGAAAACCGATCGGGTGCGGCGACGTGAACCGCAACCGCCGCAACCCCTCCACCGCATGCACCGCCTCCAGCAACTGCACAAACGGCGATTTCCCCTCGCGCTTTTCAAACTCATGCCGCCCGAAAAGATTCACGATCTGCCCCAGCAGCGTCACCTCCCGCACCCCGCGCGCCACCAGTTCCTCCACCTCCCGCACGATCTCCGCGATCCCCCGCGACCGCTCCGCCCCGCGCGTGCTCGGCACGATGCAAAACGTGCAGTGCATATTGCACCCCTGCATGATCGAGACAAACGCCGTCGCCTGCCGCTCCCGCAGCACATGCTCGCGGATCGTCTCCTGCGAGCCCGCCTCCTCCGCCACATCCACGATGGAAAACCGCGCATCATCCATCAGCCGCTCCCGCATCGCCCGCTTCCGCTCCAGCAGCTCCTCCACGTAGTCCGCCACCTTGTGAAACTTCTGCGTCCCCACCACGAGATCCACATGCCCGATGTCCCGCACCAGCTCCGCCCCGCGCGACTGCGCCATGCACCCGAGGAAGCCAAAAATCATCTCCGGCTTATTCGCCCGCAGCCGCCCCAGCAGGCCCATTTTTCCCAGCGCCTTCTGCTCCGCCAGATCGCGCACACTGCACGTATTCAGCAGCACCACATCGGCGTCTTTTTCGCTCGGCGTCATCTCATGCCCCCGCGCCACCAGCATGCGCGCGACCTGCTCCGAGTCGCGTTCATTCATCTGGCATCCGTAGGTCTTGAGGAAAACTTTGGGCATCGTGTGGAAAGGGCGCGCAAACTACCGCATCCCCCGCCCCGCGCAAACGGCCTTCAGTCCGCCGCCGCGGCCAGGCCCGCCAGCACCTCCGGGTAAAGCGCATGCTCCGCCACCTGGATGCGCGCATGCAGCGTCTCCGCCGTGTCCCCCGGCAGCACCGGCACCGCACGCTGCGCAATGACCTCCCCCGTATCCATCCCCGCGTCCACGTAATGCACCGTGCAACCCGTCTCGGCGACACCCGCCGCCAGCGCCTGCCGCCACGCCTCCAGCCCCGGAAACGCCGGTAGCAGCGACGGGTGGATATTCACGATGCGCCGTGGAAACGCCTCCAGCAGCGGCGGCTTGATCATCCGCATGTAGCCTGCCAGCACCACCCACTCCGCGCCCGCGCTTTGCAAAATCTCCACCACCCGCCGCTCCGCCTCCGGCTCCAGCTTCGTCTTGAAACGCCCCGGCTCCACAAACTCCGCCCGCAGCCCGCGAACCCGCGCCAGCTCAAGGATCCCAGCCGACGCCACATCCGAAATCACCACCCGCACCTCCGCATCCAGCCCCCCGCGTCCGATCGCATCCGCGATCGCGCGAAAGTTCGACCCCTTCCCCGAACCCAGCACCCCGATCCTCAGCATGCCGCCTTCCCGATCATCGCCGTCGTCGATTTTCCCGGCACCAGCGGCAGGATGTGAATGTCCGCTCCCACCTCGCCCAGCGCCCACCGCTCCTCCGCATTGAGCTGCTCCACCGTATAGTCACCGCCCTTCGCGTAAATCTGCGGACGGATCGCATGCACCAGCTCCGTCACCCGCTCCGCATCGAAAATCACCACGTAATCCACGCACCCGAGCGCCGCCAAAACCTCCGCGCGATCCTGCTCGCCATTGACCGGCCGCGCCGGCCCCTTCAGCGCCCGCACACTCGCATCGCCATTCACCGCCACGATCAGCGCCTCCCCCAGCGCCCGCGCCGCCTGGAGATAGCGCACATGCCCGACATGCAGCAGATCAAAACAGCCATTGGTGAAAACCACGCGCCGGCCTTCATCGGCGAGCAAATCGCGGAAGCGGACGATCTCGGCAAGCGGCAGGATTTTTTCACGGCTCATACCCGCGCACCCTAAGCCGCCACCACCCGCCAGCACAAGCCGCGCGGCTAGCCGGTGACGACGCGCTGGAATTTCCGCTCACGCGCGGAAAGCAGGCCGCTTTCCAATTTCCGCACGCGGTCGGGTGCGGGATAGTTTCCGCTCACCGTGAGCCGCGGCAGCGCCGTGAGGTGGCGCGCGTGGGCGGGAAAAAGATTCGCGCAGCGCGTCGTCGTCGCCGTGGAAAATGCGGCCTCGTTTGCGAGGCGGAATTCGCGCGAGCCGACGGCATTGGCACCGCCAAAAGGAAACGCGAGATGCCGCACCGGACCGCCGAGCTGCGCCTCCACCTGCCGCTTGGAATCCGCCATCTCCGCCAGCGCCTCCGCCTCGCCGAGCAGCCTCAGCACAGGATGCGTGACCGTGTGCGCGCCGATCGTCACCAGCGGTTCCGCCGCCAGCCGCCGCACCTCGTCCCACGTCATCATCAGCCGCTTTTGCAGGCCCACCGCGTCGATCCCGGCCGCCACACAAATCGCCGCCACCAGTTCCTCACGCGCCTCGCCCAGCTCTTCACGGATCATTTTCGCCAGCGCGGAAAACGCCTCCAGCGAACCCGCCGGCCAACCGTACTCCCGCCCGCGCCACGCAAAATCCAGCCGCTCACCGCGCCCCAGCGCCGCGTCGATCTGGTACCACCAAAGACTCGCGCTCCCGTCGATCAGACCGGGGCTCACATGCACCGCGAAGGGCATGCCGAACTCCCGGAAAACCGGCAGCGCCAGCGTGAGATTGTCGCGGTAGCCATCGTCGAAAGTGAAGCACGCGAACTTCCGCCCGCGCGGCCTCACGAGCCGCTCCGGCACTTGATCCAGCGCGATCACCTCCAGCCCGCGCCCCGCCACCCACGCCAGCATCGCGCGCAAACTCTCCGGCGCGATTTCCAGCGCGCGATTGTCCGGCAGCGCCGACCTTTCAGCGTCGGGCACGATGCGATGCAGACAGAAAATCGCCCCGATCCCGCCATAGATTTGCCGGGCCAGCAGCACGGCAAATTGTTCGGCGGCGGTGCGGAGAGACATGAGCGCGCAAGTTGACAGCCCGCTTTCCCGCCAGCAATAACCAACGCCCCCGCACCCACCGCATGACCGCCCTCCTCACCGCCCTCGAATACCACCTCGGCGAGCGCCTCGAAACCAACGCCGACCTCGCCGCCGAGCATCCCGAATGGGACATGGCGCGACTCGTCGCAAAGCTCGGCGTCCGCCAGCGCTGCCTCGCCCAGCCCGGCGAAACCGCCGCCGACCTCGCCGTGCGCGCCGCGCAAAAACTCTTCGCCAGCGGTGCCTGCGCGCCCCACGAAATCGACTTCCTCCTTTTCTGCACGCAGACCCCCGACCACCTCATCCCCACCACCGCCTGCGCCTTGCAGACCCGGCTCGGCATCCCCACCCACGCCGGCGCGCTCGATTTCAATCTCGGCTGCTCCGGCTACATCTACGGCCTCAGCCTCGCCAAAGGCCTCGTCGAATCCGGCCAGGCCCGCACCGTCCTCCTCCTCACCGGCGACACCTACAGCCGCTTCATCAACCCCGCCGACCGCAACGTCCGCCTCGTCTTCGGCGACGGTGCCGCCGCCACCCTCATCCGCGCCGAGGCCGCGGGCATCACCGGCGCAAAAATGACCGCCTTCACCTTCGGCACCGACGGCACCGGCGCGGAAAACCTCATCGTCCGCAACAGCGGCCTGCGCACCCGCGGCTGCCCCGCGCCCGGCGGCGACTTCCTCGAAATGAACGGCGGCGAAATCTTCAACTTCACCCTCCGCGTCGTCGCCCCCCTCGTCGCCGAAATCCTCCACCGCGCCGGTACCACCCTCGACGCCATCGACACCGTCGTCCCGCACCAAGCCAATGCCTACATGCTCGAACACCTCCGCGAAAAGCTCGGCGTGCCGCCGGAAAAATTCGCCGTCACCCTCGCCGACTGCGGCAATACCGTCTCCTCCTCCATTCCCATCGCCCTCCGCCAATGGCGCGCGGAGCCCCAGTGGTTTCTGGAAAAGCGCACCCTCCTCCTCGGCTTCGGCGTCGGCTACTCCTGGGGCGGCTGCCTGCTCGCGCCCTGAAATAACATTGAAGCCAACTTCTAGTTAGGCGTTTCCTCGAGCCCCAGAATCGTAAAACCATGACTATACTTCTACTTATCGCCGTCGCCTTTCTCGCCTACTCCAACGGAACCAACGACAACTTCAAGGGCGTGGCCTCTTTGTTCGGCAGCCGGACGACGACTTATCGCACTGCCATCACGTGGGCCACGCTCACCACCTTTGCCGGTTCCGTTTGTTCCATCTTCCTCGCTCAGTCGCTGCTCAAGAAGTTCTCAGGCAAGGGTCTCGTTCCCGATGCGCTGGTTGGCTCCGAGCACTTTCTCTTAGCCGTCGCACTCGGCGCTGGCATCACGGTTATTCTCGCCACCCGACTTGGTTTCCCCATCTCCACGACGCACGGCTTGACCGGCGCGATTGTTGGTGCCGGTTTGGCGGCAGTCGGTGGGCAGGTCGCTTTCGGCGTGCTCGGCAAGCACTTCGTTTTGCCGCTCCTGCTTAGTCCCGTGCTAGCTGTTTTGCTTGGCGCTTTGCTTTACCTCGCGTTTCGCCTTTTGCGCCTGCGTCTTGGCATCACCAAGGAGTCTTGCGTGTGCGTCGGCACCGAGCAGCGAGTCGTTCCAATTCCGCAACCCGTCTCAGTGCTTGCAGTGCAGCGGGCCCATTCGTTGGCCGTCGTCGTGGATAGCGAGGCGCAGTGTTCCGAGCGTTACGCCGGGGCATATCTCGGCGTCAACTGCCAGCAGACGATGGACGCCGCTCATTTCCTGAGTTCCGGCGTCGTGAGCTTTGCCCGTGGCCTGAACGACACTCCCAAGATGGCCGCTTTACTCCTCGTAGTGCAGGCGTTCGACATTCGTTGGGGCTTGGTTCTGGTAGCCGTTGCCATTGCCCTCGGCGGCGTGCTGAACGCCCGCCGCGTGGCAGAGACGATGAGCCACAAGATTACTGCCATGAATCACGGGCAGGGCTTTTCCGCCAACCTAGCCACCGGCATCCTTGTCATTCTGGCGAGCACGTTTGGTCTGCCTGTCTCGACCACTCATGTCTCGGTCGGCGCTCTATTCGGCATCGGTGCTACCACGCGGCAGGCAGATTACCGCGTCGTGTCAGGCATTCTACTTTCGTGGCTCCTGACGCTTCCGTGCGCGGCGATTCTCAGCGGAGCGGCTTACTGGCTACTAACGCGCCAATGACACAACCGGAAACGCCTAACCCGTATGAAAGGTGTCAAGTGAGCGTGGGATTTTCGCCTGCGTGATCTTCACGTTGGGCGGGTGGAAGAATTTTCTTTTCGCAACGCGCTGGCATCGTCACGAATCGGGTCTAAAGATTCCCGGCCCCAGCCTCAATCCCAACATGTCCCGCAAAGATTTTCTCCTCCTCATCGACCAGGTCCTCGAAGCCGCGCCCGGCACGGTGCGGGGCGAGATGCTGCTTTCCAGCTACGAGCAGTGGGATTCGCTCGCGCTGCTCGGCCTCATCGCCGCGGTGGACAAGCACTTTGGCATGAACCTCCCCGCGCGGCAGCTCGTGGCGGCGCGGACGGCGGATGAAATCGCCGCGCTGCTGGGCGACAAGATCACGGACTGACCCGGCGCGATGCTCAATCCCCTCGATCTCACCGGCCGCAGCTACCTCGTCACGGGCGCCTCGTCCGGCATCGGGCGGGAAACGTGCGTGCTGCTGAGCGCGCTGGGTGCGCGTGTGGCGGTGCTGGCGCGCGATGAGGCGCGGCTGCGCGAGACGCTGGCGGCGATGGAGCCCGGCGCGCATCACGTCGAAGTCTGCGACCTCGAAGCGACCGCGACTTTGCCCGAGCGCCTCGCCCGCCTCGCCGCGAGCTTCGGCCCGCTGGATGGCATGGTCCACTGCGCTGGCATCATCAACTCCGTCCCGCTCCGCCTGCGCGAGCCGGAGGACATCGCCCGCACCCTGCGCGTGAATCTCGAAAGCGCGCTGCTTTTGGCCAAGGGCTTCCGCCAGCGCGGGGTGCGCGCGGCCTCGTCGAGCATCGTCTTTCTCGCCTCGGTCGCCGGGCTCAGCGGCGTGGCGGGGCGCGCGGATTACTGCGCGAGCAAGGGGGGGCTGATCGCGCTCACGCGCAGTCTCGCAGCGGAGTTCGCGCGGGAAAACATCCGCGTGAACTGCCTCGCGCCCGCCTGGGTGGAAACGGAAATGACGCGCACCTCGCTCGACTCGCTCACCCCGGACGCCATCGCCGCCCTGCGC
>JANXSB010000172.1 GCA_025352865.1 Chthoniobacter sp.
GAAGGATGGCGTAGTAGGCGATATTGCCCGGGGTCACCGATTTGCCGGCGCGCTCGACGCTATCGAGCATCTGCGCCGCAAGGACGATGGCGTCCTGGATCAATTCCTCGGCATCCTCGGCTCCGACCGGTTTGACGACCCTCGGCACGGTGGCGCGAAGGCGTGGAGCGATGTGTTCAACGAGCAGATCTCCTGCGGATGGACTCATGGTGGTGGTATCTTTCTGTGGAAAAGGTGGCCAGCCGGACATGCCGACACGGCCACCAGGGTTTGACTGATGGCCGCTTGCGGCGGCGGGTTAAGCGGACGGAAAATCTCCGACCCGCGGTTGAATGAGCCAAGCGAACAAGTCCGCCTCTCAATTCCATATAACGCGAAATGCGCGCTTATTTCATGGAGCGGAAATGAAAGGGAGCCACGAGGTCACGACCGACACCTGCTGTCCCTTTCAGGGTCGCTGCCGATCACAAACAATTTCGAGTTCCTGCGCTGCTCAATTCCATATAACCCGCACCAGCCCACGATTTCACTCAATGAGCAGAGCGCTCGACTTTGAGTGGGGAAGTTGCGGGCAAAGTGCGTGTCGGGCTGAACTGCGGCGCGTATTTTTCGACAACTCTGGGATGTAAAGATGCGGAGGGCGCAAATACGGTGCGGAATTTCTTCCGATCGAGTTTGCGTGCGCCATCCTGCCCCTCATGAATCCCGACTACCATCGCCTCCCCTGCTGCGACGCCCGGCTGATGGCAACGAAGGCGCTGGCATGGAGTGCGAATCTATGGGCGCAAACGCTCCGCAAAATCGCGCCTGGGCTTTTGCTCGCGCTGGCCCTCGCCGCCGCCGCGCACGCCGCCGAGCCGCTCGAATGTCGCTGGGCTGAGACACCGCCGGTGCTCAATGGCCGCGCCGCCGAGGCGGTGTGGGAGCGCGCGGTGCGGGTGGAAAATTTCGGCCAGCCGTGGGCGGAGGGTGCACCGGCGGCGAAAGCGCGCACGACCGCGCGGCTGCTGTGGGATCGCGAGTGGCTCTACTTTTTCGCGGAAATGGACGACGCGGACGTGCAGGCCGATGTGCGCGAGCACGACGGCGCGCTGTGGGAGAATGATGTGTTCGAGCTTTTCTTCCGGCCCGCGCTGGAGCACGCGGGCTACTACGAGTTCGAGGTGAATCCGGCGGAGGCGGTGCTGGATGCGTTCTTCCCGCAGGCCGAGAGCTGGCGCGATCCGGGGCAGCTCCACCGCGGTGAATTTCACGTCGAGGCAAAGGTCGCAATTCACGGGACGCTGAATGCCAGCGGCGACCGCGACAAAGGCTGGTCCGTCGAGGGGCGCATCCCGTGGACCGATTTCCTCCCCACCGGCGGACGCCCCGCGCCCGGCGAGACGTGGCGGGTGAATCTCACGCGCGTCAATGGTCGCGGCGAGACCGGCGAACATTCCGCCACCGCTCCGCTGACCAAGCCGCTCTTTCATCGCACCGACGAATACGCGCCGCTGCGCTTCATCGGCCCCGAGCTGGAGCGGCGCGTGGCGTGGGAAAACACGCGCCTCACCGGCTCGCCCGACGGCCCCGCCAAATACACCGCCTTCCGCGCCTTCCCGCGCCTCACCGCTGGCTCACTGGTCGCCATCGTGCCCGCGCCGGATGGCGAATGGCTCTGGTTCATCGAGCAGGGGCCGGGCTGGGACCAGCCGATGAAACTGCGCCGCCTCCGCGCAGCGGGCGACGGCAGCGACGCCGAGACGCTCCTCGAACTCGACGACCTCGCCTACAGCATCGCCTTCCATCCGCGCTTCGCGGAAAACGGCCATGTCTTCATCGGCGTGAATGGCCCGTGGAAAAAGTCGCCCACGCCCCGCACGTCGCGCGTCCTCCGCTACACCGTGCGCGACGGTCGGCTCGATTCCGCTTCGCGCGCCGACATCATCGGCTGGCCCAGCGACGGCCACAACGGCGCGGCGCTCGCCTTCGCCGCCGACGGCACCCTTTTCGTCTCCAGCGGCGACGGCACTTCCGACAGCGACGTGGACCGCGTGGGCCAGGATCCGCGCAGTCTCCGCGCAAAAATCCTGCGGCTCGACGTGGACCATCCCGCCGACGGCAAACTCTATTCCGTCCCGCGCGACAACCCCTTCGTCGCCGACGCGCGCTTCGCCCCCGAGACGTGGGCCTACGGTTTCCGCAATCCGTGGCGCATCACTTTCGATGCGGCGAGCGGGCAGCTTTGGTCGGGTGAAAATGGGCAGGATTCGTGGGAATACGCGCGCCTCGTGCAGCGCGGCGCGAACTACGGCTGGAGCAATTTCGAGGGCAGCCACCCCTTCGCGCAAGACCGTCCGCCCGGCCCGCATCCCGTCACTTTCCCGACGCTTGAGTTTTCCCACGCCGAGTTCCGCTCGCTCAGCGGCGGCGTCGTTTATCGCGGAAAAATGTTCCCCGAGCTGACCGGCGCGTATGTCTTCGGCGACTTCGGCACCGGCCGCGTCTGGGCCGCGAAACACGACGGCACGCGGCTCGAATGGTCGCGCGAACTCCTCGATACGCCGCTCGCCATCACCCACGTCAGCGCGGACGCCGCGGGCGAATTGCTCCTCACCGATTACGGCAGCCCGGTCTATGGCGCGGGCGTCAGCGGCGGCATTTATCGCATCAAGCGCGCAGTCCCGCCCGCGCATCCCGCGCCCGAGTTTCCGCGCCTGCTCAGCGAGACCGGGATTTTTTCCGACACCGCAAAACTCACTCCGCGCCCCGGCGTGCTCGGCTACGAAATCAACGCGCCCGGCTGGCACGACGGCGCAACCTCCGAGCACCACCTCGCGCTGCCCGGCGGCGAGACGATCGAAGTCCGCCCGACAAAAAGCTGGCAGGCACCCGACGGCACCGTGCTCGCGCAGACGCTTTCGCTCGCCGGGAAACGCATCGAAACGCGCGTGCTCGTGAAGCAGCCGAACGACTGCGCCGGCTACACCTACGTCTGGAACGCCGCGCAAACCGACGCGCTCCTCGCGGAGAAAGGCGGGGCCGACATCGAACTCGCGGGCGGCCAGCCGTGGCGCATCCCGAGCCGAGCCGAGTGCATGATGTGCCATTCGCGGCAGGCGGGTTTTTCCCTCACCCTCCACGAAGCGCAGCTCAACCGCGGCGACCAGCTCGCGCGCTGGGAAAGCCTCGGCCTGCTCCGCGCCGATGCCGCCGCCTTTTCGCGCGACCGCTCCGCGAAAGAACTGCTCCCGCCGCTCGCGCCGCAGTCGCCCGACCAGCGCACGCCCGCCGCATCCGCCCTGCTCCCGCGCGCGCCGGATGGTCTTCGCCGTTTCGCCGCCGCGAACGACCCGCACGCCAGCCTCGAAACGCGCGCCCGCACTTACCTCGGCGTGAACTGCGCGCACTGCCACACCCAATACGGCGGCGGCAACAGCGCGATGGATTTCGACTGGCTCCTCCCGCGCGCCGAAATGCACGCCCTCGGCGAGCCTCCGGCGCACGGCGACTTTGGCCTGCCCGCCGCGCGCATCATCGCGCCCGGCGCGGCGGCGAGCAGCGTGGTCATCCCGCGCATCAGCACCCGCGGCCCCGGCCAGATGCCGCCGCTCGGCACGCGCATCGGAGACCCCGACGGCACGCGCCTGCTCGTCGAGTGGATCGAGTCGCTGCGCGAATAGTCGCCCCATTGCATTGGAGACAGGCGCGAACTCCCGCGAGCGTGCCCAAAAGCAAGCCGGCTATTCCGGCTGATACACGCGCAACTCGGCGTCGTGCCCGCTGTGCTCGGGGACGGCGAGAAAGAGCCGGTCGAGTTCCGGGGAATAGAAACATGTCCGCGCGCCAGCTCGCGTGGCGATACGTGCAATGCGTTCGTAGTGGTCGGCGTCACGTCGCTGGATCACGTCGAGAAAGCCCTCGCCGCACGAGGCGTAGAGCCGCTGGCGTTTGGCATCGAAGAACAGGTCGTCGGTGTCGCCGGAGATTTCGATGTCGGCGACGGGCAGGCCGCGCATCGTGTCGATGATGACGAGACGCGCAGGCTTGCGGCAGCCGACGAAAAGGCGGTGCGCGGCCTCGTCGAGCGCCATCGGGAAATTCGCCTGCCACTTTTCCATCGGCCATGTCGCGATTACTTTCCGCTGCGCGCGATCTACGACGGCGATGTGCTTTTTGTCGGGCACGTTCACGAAGACGCGCGGGCCGTGCGCTTCGAGCTGGAACGCCTCCGGGTGCGCCGTGAGCGGGATGCTGTGCAGCAGCTTGCTCGTCGCCGGGTCGGTGACGCCGAGCGCACCTCCGCCGTAGCCGATGTAGATGAGCTTCGCCGCCGCGTCGAAACGCACGTTGTCCGCATCGTCGAGCGCGCCGAGTTGCGAGGCGGGG
Source organism: Chthoniobacter sp. (assembly GCA_025352865.1). Taxonomy (GTDB): domain Bacteria; phylum Verrucomicrobiota; class Verrucomicrobiia; order Chthoniobacterales; family Chthoniobacteraceae; genus Chthoniobacter. The sequence goes on from JANXSB010000172.1 coordinate 4,369, forward strand.
GCGTTTGTCGCGGCGTCGAAAGCGCGGAAGGTGCCGTCGTCGCCATTGGCGAAATAGAACTGATGCGGCTCCGCGAGCATCAGCGCGCCCGTGGGCTTGCGCAGGCCCGTGACGGTGTGGAGCCGCTTGAACTCCGCGACATCGAGCACTTCGCCCGTGTTGTTGCCGAGCGCCGTGACGATGAGCCTTCGCGCCGTGGCATCGCACGCGAAGTGGTCGAAGCGGCCTTTCACGCCCGGCAGTGGAATCGTGTGCGTGAGCCGCAGCGGCTCCGCGTCACCGGCGCGCGCGGCGACACCCGCGGCGAGCGATGCGGTGAGCGTAATAAGAAAATCGCGGCGCTTCACGGCGGCTACTTCGCTTCGAGCGTCGTGAGCGCGGCTTTGAGCGCCTGCGCGAGCGTCACCGCCGGGCCGCGGCCCCAGTAGTGGAGGAAAATGTAACGTGGCTCTTCCATCGCCATGTGGTGATGGATGGCGACGACATTGACGCCCGATTTGCGCAGCGACTTGAGCACGCCTTGCAACTCGCCCGGCAGCACGCAGAAGTCGCCGTCCACCAGCGCGTCTTCATCCGTGCCGGCAAACGCGGCCCACGTATTCACGCCCATCTCCTTCCCCACGGTGCAGCCGCACGGCATCTTCGCGCTGCGGCCAAAGACGAACTTCGCCATGCCGTCCTTCGCCAGTCCTTTTCCGCCGAGCGCGGTTTCCAGCGGCGCGACCGCGATGCTGCCCGGCGCAACGAGCGGTTTGCCGAAAGTCTTCGCCGGCTCCGGCGACGCCGCGCGCACGGCCTTCTGCGCATCGAGCGCGGCCTTCACACCAGCCGCGAGTTTCCCTGCCTCGCCCTCTCCGCCGATGTGCATGAAATAGACCTTCGGTTCGTCGTAGAAGAAGTGGTTGTGCAGCGCCGTGACATCGAGGCCGGCAGCGAGCGCCGCGCTCATCACGGGGTTCACTTCGTCCTGCATCAGCACGAGGTCGCCCATCACCATCGCGGGCGCTTTCTTCCCCTCGGTGAACGCCGCCCACGACGTGAGCCCCATGAATGGCGGCATCTGCCAGCCGTCCACACTCACCTTCACATCGTTGCGCGGCGCGGTGACTTTGAAGACCCCCTCCGCTTCGTTGAGCGTGCCTTTCAAGCCGCTGGCGGTTTCGATTTGCGCCGTGTCGAGCGGCGCGGCGAAGGCGCACGCGGACAGGAGGAGTGCGGAGACGATGCGCAGAGAGAATGTCATTTTCATCGCCGTGACTTGTAAGGCAGGTGAAACAAAAGGACACCATTTGAAATAGGTGTTTCAAATTACACGCGATGACCGGCTGGCTCCCAATTCGTCCCGCTCGCGGGGGTCTCACGCTGCTGTCGTTGACACGCTCGGCGGTCGTGCCGAAAGCCACCGCCGTATTCAGAAGAACGAGGGCGAAGAAACGCGGGGGTTCCGGGTTCTCGTGGTGCCAGCCCACCCTTGGATTTTTTTATGAAACATCGCCGTCTCTTCCTCGCCCTTTTCGCATTCGCCGCCGCGCTCGTCCGCGCCGAACCGCCAGCGTATGTCGCCGCTACGGCGCACTACATTTTGCCGGAGACGACGAGCGAGCAGTCGGGATATTTCTCGCTCTCCGAATCGCTCGACGGCGCGATCCACATCGGCACGGCGAAATACAATGCGAACGCTTTCCTCGTGGAATTTGACCCGCGCAGCGGACGACAGCGAATCGTGCTCGATACGAATAAGACGTGCGGGCTCACGGCGACGGGTTACGCGGCGCAGGCGAAAATTCACACGCGGAATTTCACCGCACCGAGCGGCAAAGTGTATGTCGGCTCGAAGCAGGGCTACGCCGCGAAAGGCGACACGCAGGCGTATCCCGGCGGCTACGTGATGACCTACGACCCGCGCACCGACCGGGCGGAAAATCTCGGGATGCCAGTCGCGGGCCAGGGGATTATTGATGTGGTCGCGGATGAAGCGCGGGCGAAGCTCTACGTGGTGACGTGCGAGGAGCAGCACTGGATGCTCGGCACGCTCGCGGGCGCGCCGTGGCGGGAGCTGGGGCCGCTGCTCACGCCCTACGCGATGACGCTCGTGGACTCGCGCGGCGTGGCGAGCGCGATCACGAAGGACTTCGAGCTGGCGCAGTTCGATCCGGCGACGGATCGCGTGACCACGCGGCCAATCGTCCTGAACGGCGAGCCGTGGAAGCGGGCGAATACGTCCGCAATCCCGACGTGGCAGCTCGACCCGGACGGGCGGCACGCGTGGCTCATTTTGATGAATGACCCGACGCTGCTGCGCATCGATCTGCACAGCGCGGGCGGGCAGGTCGCCGCCGAGAGCCGCGGGCTGATGATCGAGGGGAAAAATCCCGATTCGCGGTGCGCGCTGACCATTCACCCGGATGGGAAAATCTACGCGCTCGTGCGTGTGGAAAATACCAGCGGCTTCGGCACCGGCATGCTGCATCATCTCGTGCGCCACGATCCCGCGGCGAACCGCAACGAAGACCTCGGCGTGCTCAAAGTGCAGAACCCGGATTTCTTCGACTGGTCGCCGGGCGCGGACGGCAAAGCGAAGCCGTGGACGCACGGTTTTCACAAGCTCCCCGACGGCACGCTCACGCCGCTGCACGCGCACATGGCGCTCCTCGCCGCGCGCGACGGCACGCTCTACGCCACGATCCTTTATCCTTACACGCTGCTGAAAATGGACGGCTACAAAGTCCCCGCGTCCGCGCCGAGTCCCGCGGCCCAATATCTCGATGCGCTCACTCGCAAACTCGACGAAGCGTCCGCGCGGCTGCCGGAGATCACGCGGCTCGCCGAGCAGCTCGCGGAGCGGCATCTGCGCGGCGGGCTTATCGGTTTTCCATGGATCGGCTCGACGCTCGAACAGGAGCTGATCGGCCGCAGCGGCGGGCTGATGCACATCGGCTTCGAGCGCCCGTGGAAGAAGGAGCGGACGGCGGAGGAGAAGGCGAACGATGCGATCATTTTTGCGTGGGACGACGCGCCGAAAGCGGGCGACTTGAAGCGGCTGCAGGACGAGAAAGCGAAGGGTCTTTTCATCATCGGCTTCGGCGCAAAAAAGTCGGCGAAGCTCGCCGAGCATGTGGCAGCCTGCGATGCGTGGCTCGACTCGGGGACGGGCGAAGACGACCGCGCGGTCGCGCTCAGCGGTGGCGGGCATATCGGCAAGACCGAGCATTTTACCAACGCAGTAAACGGCTGGCTACTCACTGCGGAATTCGTGGCCGCGCTCACACGTCGCGGCAAAATGCCGCCGATGTATCAAAGCTGGATGACGGCGGATGGCCCGGCGTGGTCGGCTCGCTACGCGGGCAAAATGCAATTTCACGACGACCTCACGGTGCCGCCGATCGCGCCCGGCGAGCTGGGGCGGCGCTACCTCGCGCGCATCGGCTCCATGATCGCTCGGATGAAAAACACGGAGCTGCCAAAGCTGCGAACCATCGCGGAGCGCATCGCCGCCGAGCTGCGCGAGGGCCGCAAGACCGTCGTCGCCTCCGCCGGGCACATGGTGATGAATTACGTGGGCCGCTTCGATGATTCGCTCTGGGCGGTGAATCACGAGGTCAGTCCCGGAGCCGACTCGCAGCTCAAGAACTACGAGGCGACACCGGACGGCGCGCTCGTCCTGCGGCTCGACGCGAATGGGCTTCACCACAGCATCCACGAGCTTTTCCAGCGCAAGCAGCAGCGTGTGATGCTGGTCACTTCCGAAAACCCGCGCGCCGAAGCGACGATCCCCGCCGGCTACGATTTGCGCGTCGATCCCGGCATCCCATTCGGCGACGCGTGCGTGTGGCTGGATGGCTATCCGATCCCGATCTTGCCGCCGAGCGGCGTCATGCAGATCGCTGCCTACGAGAGCATCAACGTCGAAGTCCACGCGCGCCAGCCCGCGCCGTGAGCGGGTCTCCTCCGCTTTCACGCTTTCGACGAAGCCGAAACATTCTCATTCTCGGCGTGGACGGATTGCGTCCAACTCGCTAACAGCAAAGCATGGCCAAGCTTTCCGCAAAAATTCACAAAAACCTCCGTGCAGTGGAGCAGGAAGAGACAGCGGTGGTGCGGGAGGACAGCCAGATGGATTTCGCGGCGGCACAGGTGCCGGTGGCGCGCGCGGCGATTGGCGTGCATCGTTCCGATGCGGCGTTTCGCCCGGCGGTATTCCAGCGCGACGAGTCGGCGATTCATCTTGGAAATGTGCGCGACCTTTACGCGCGATGGGCCGCGCCGACCGTGATCGTGAGCGATGGCGCTTATGGCCTCGGCAGTTTCCCCGGCGATCCGCACACGATTGACGGGCTGGCGGAATGGTATTGCCCGCATATCGAGGCGTGGACGCGGCATGCGCTGCCCGAGACGATGCTGTGGTTTTGGAACAGCGAACTTGGATGGGCCACCGTGCATCCGCTGCTCGTCGAAGCGGGTTGGGAGTTTCGCAACTGCCACGTCTGGGACAAGGGCATCGCACACATCGCGGGCAATGCGAACACCAAGACGCTGAGAAAATTTCCCGTCGTGACGGAGGTGTGCGTGCAATACGCGAAGCGCACGTCTTTCGAGCATGGCGGCGTGCGGATGAGCATGAAGGACTGGCTGCGCTACGAGTGGATTCGCGCCGGGCTGCCGCTGTGGAAAACGAACGACGCCTGCGGTGTGAAGAACGCCGCAACGCGAAAGTATTTCACCGCCGACCACCTTTGGTATTTCCCGCCTCCGGATGCGTTCGATGCTCTTGCGCGATACGCGAACGTGCACGGCAAACCAGCGGGTCGCCCCTATTTCTCGCGCGACGGCCAGCACCCGATGACGGGCGCGGAGTGGTCGCGGATGCGGGCGAAGTTCAAGTGCGACGCGGGCATCACGAACGTATGGAACGAACCGGCGGTGCGCGGCATCGAGCGGTTGAAGGAAAAAGGCGAGTGCATCCACATGAACCAAAAGCCGCTGCGTCTGCTGGAGATGATTCTCCGTGCGTCGAGCGATGAGGGCGATGTCGTGTGGGAGCCGTTTGGCGGGCTGTGCTCCGTCACCATCGCCGCGCACAAACTCCGCCGCCGCGCGCTCGCCGCCGAGTGCGTCGCGGAGTTCTTCAACATCGCCATCAAGCGCCTCGACAACTATGACATCTTCTAAGTCCGGCGGCGGAACGCCGCCCGCGCCCGTCGTGCAATTGCCCGCTGGGACATGGCCGCACATCGCGCTCTACCGGCGGGTGCGCGAAGCGTTGCTGAGCCTCCCGCTTTATTTCCGCACGCAGACCGTCATCGAGGGAATCTCGGCGGTGGATATTTTCACGCTCAACGCCGCGCTCGGCGCGACCATCGAGAATCAAGTCGTCGCCACGCTGAATCAAATGCGCGACGTGTGGGATCCACAGGATGAATACATGCAGTACGGCTTCGTGCGGCAGTCGCAGACCTTTCCCGATGTGCTGCTCCGCCGCATCGGCGATGGCGACGCTGCGCCCGCCGCCCCGCTACTCGGCATCGAGCTGAAAGGCTGGTATCTGCTCGCGAAGGAAGCCGAGCCGAGTTTTCGTTTCGCCGTCACGCCCGCCGCGTGCGCGCCGCAAGACCTCATCGTCGTCGTGCCGTGGGCGCTGGGAAACATCCTCTCCGGCTCGCCGACCGTCTTCGCGCCCTACATCGAATCGGCCCGCTACGCTGCGGAATATCGCAATCACCATTGGGAACACTTGCGTGTCACCATTGGCGATAATGGAATCAAATTCGCATCAGGCGTGCATCCCTATCCGAGCAAAGCCCACCCAATTAGCGACAGGCCCAACTCGGATGGTGGCGGCAATTTCGGGCGCTTCGCGCGCACCGGCATCATGGACACCTACCTCGCTCGCGCACGGCAGGAATTTCTCGCCGGAATCCGCGCGGAGCACTGGCTGGGATTCTTCAAGCTCTTCCAAGACCAGAAAGGTGCTGCAGCCATTACGCTGGAGATTGCGAAGCTGCGCACCAAGCTCTCCGATTCGGATGTGCCCCCCAACGAGCGCACCGAAGCCGCCCTTGCCGTCCTCGCACATCTCGAACGGCTCATCGGGTAGAGGCACAGGCAGTGGCGGCAACGGCGTCCGAGATCCGCACCGCAAGAAATACATTCCCAACGCTGTGCTGATCCGCGTGATAAATCTGTGGGCCGCGCCTGCCGCGCGGGCCGCCGACAATCCTAAATGAAAAAACCAAAACGTCCGTTTCTCACCGCCGCGGTTGCGCTGCTCATTTCTCTCACCGCCGCCCGCGCGCAAACGGCGGGGGTTTCTGCGGCGAATGATTTGGTGATCGCGCAGGGCGGCGCGAGCACGGCCACGATTGTCGTCTCCGCGCAGGCCGGAAAGTGGGAGAAGCAGGCGGCGGAAGATTTGCAGAAAACCATCGGGCGGATGAGCGGCGCGAAGCCGGCGCTGGCGAATCAGCCGGAGTCCATCGCGGCGGCGCTGAAGGCGGGGACGCCGGTGCTGATCGTGGGGGAGGAGGCGCTGAAAGCCGATGCGTCGCTGGCGACGGCGCTCGCGGGCGTGGCGAAAAAACAGCCGACCGTGCGTGCGGATGCGGTGGTGGTGAAGCGCGCGGGAAATCGTGTTTTCATCGCGGGGACGAATGACGAGGCGCACTACTTTGCGGCGGCGTGGCTGCTCCAGCAGTGGGGCTGCCGCTGGTATCTGCCGGGCGACTTTGGCGAGTGCATCCCGGCGCAACCGGTGCTGAAAGTCGGCACGCTCGATTTTGCCTACGCGCCGCCGTTCGAGGTGCGCCACTATTGGCTGAGCTGGAATGCGGACGGGACGGGTGCGGAGGATTTCAAGCGCCGCAATTTCATGAACACCGCGGCGGTGACGGGGATGGGGCACGCGCTCGGGAATTACACGAAGGCGCTCATCCCCCCGGGCAAGACGATGTTCAATGTGCCGCTCGCGGAGGAGGCGACGGCGAAGGAAGTCGCGGCGCGGATTGAGCCCGAATACGCGAAGGGAACGGAAGGCGTTTCGATCGCGATCGAGGACGGCAACTACGTCAGCGACTCGGCTCGCGACAAGGAGCTGCAGGCCGGCATTTACGACAAATACACGCTCCAGCCATCGAACACGGACGCGATGATGACGCTCTACAACAGCGTCGCGAAAATCCTGCGCGAAAAGCATCCCGCGAGCAAAACGCGGCTCGGCGGGCTCGCTTACGCCAACGTGACGCTGCCGCCGCAGCGCGTGCTGACGATCGAGCCGAGCATCGTGATGTGGCTCGCGCCGATCGATATCGACCCAAACCACGGGATGGACGATCCGCTTTCGCCGCCGCGGCAGGAGTATCGCGAGATGATGTATCGCTGGGCCGAGGTGATGAAGGGGCAGCTCGTGATTTACGATTACGACCAGGGGCAGCTCGTCTGGCGCGACCTGCCGAATCCGTCGCACGACGCCTTCGCGCAAGACGTGAAGCATTACCGCAAGGCGGGCATCCTCGGCATCGGCACGGAGAGCCGCGGGGCAGCGGCGACGACGTTCCTGAATCTCTTTTTCCGCGGGCAACTGATGTGGAATCCCGACGCGGATGTGGCCGCGCTGCTCGCGGAGTTTTATCCCAAATTCTACGGCCCCGCCGCTGCGCCGATGGCGAAGTATTGGACGGCAATCTTCGACGCGTGGAAGACGACGGCGGTGACGGAGCACGAGTATTTCGTCGCACCCGCGATCTACACGCCGGAGCTGGTCGCGAGCCTCAAGACGAGCCTCGGTGAAGCGCGGAAGGCGACGCCCGCGGGCAGCGGGAAGCAGTATCTCGAACGCGTTCGTTTCACCGAACTCGGCTTCGAGGTGCTCGATGCCTACATGGCGATGGTCCGCGCGGCGAATGGCGAGGTGGATTACAAGACCGCCGTGGCGCAAGGCGACCGCGGGCTCGCGGCGCGCGAGGAGCTGACGAAGATGAACGATCTTTTCACGACGTATAAAAGGATCGGCGAAAATGGTGCCGCGTGGTGGCCCGGCGAAGTGCAGCAGTATCGCGATCTGCTCGCGCTGACCGATGGGAGCAAGGGCACGCTGCTCGCGAAGACGCCGCTCGAATGGAGCTTCCGCGCCGATCCGCACGACACCGGTCTCGCGAGCGGCTGGGCTTATCAAGCGCCCGCCAAGGACACGTGGAAAACGCTGCGCACCGATCTTTACCTCCAGGCGCAAGGCGTCCTCCACGCGGACGGCCAGAGCTACACCGGCCACTATTGGTATCAGACCGGCATCGAGCTGAAGCCCGAGCAGACCACCGGGAAAGTGAGCCTGATGTTCCCCGGCCTTTTCAACGAATGCTGGCTCTACGTGAACGGCGCGCTCGTGGCGCACCGCGCTTTCCAGGAGCCGTGGTGGCTCGCGGATTACAAATTCGAGTGGCCCGTCGATCTCACCGGCGCGCTCAAGCCCGGCCGCAACACCATCGCGCTGCGCGGCGTCGCCCCGCATCACTTCGCCGGCATGTTCCGCCGACCCTTCCTTTATCGTCCGCTCGAAAAATAACGCCGGATGAAGGTGGAGACGCTGGGTGCGACGCTGAAGTGGCTGCAAAACACTTAACACGGTGCCTCGACACGCGGCACCGGTTACGCACGATATTTCACGCATGAATGCTCTCCGCTGGCTCGTCGCCTTCCTCGTCACTGCCGTTCCGCTCCGAGCGGAGGATGCCGTTCTGAGCGCGGACTTTTCCGTTCACACCGGAGCCATCCGCCCGCTCCATGGCATCAATAAAGGGCCGCTGGCACCAGGGGGAATCTTCGATGTGATCGCGGAGCACGCGGAGCTGGGGATTCCGTTCACGCGCCTGCACGACTGCGGCTGGCCGAATCCGTATGTCGTGGATCATCACGCCGTTTTCCCGAATCCGAACGCCGATCCATCACTGCCGGAGAGCTACGATTTCCGGCTGACTGACGAATACATCGCCGCGGTGCGCAAGACCGGCGCGGAACCGATCTATCGCCTCGGCGAAAGCATCGAGCACACGAGCGTGAAGCGGTATGTCCATCCGCCCGCCGACATGGAAAAATGGGCCGCGGTCTGCCTCGGCATTATCCGGCATTACAACGAAGGATGGGCGAACGGATTCCATCATGGCATCCGTTATTGGGAGATTTGGAATGAGCCCGAGAACCGCCCGGTGATGTGGAGCGGGACGGACGACGACTACCTGCGGCTCTATCGCACTGCGGCGCTCGCCATCAAAAAGGAGTTCCCTGCGCTGAAGGTCGGCGGCCCGGCGCTCGGAGCCAGCGGGAGTTTTGTGAATGGTGAGTTCGTCCCCACGGATTTTGCCTTCAGCTTTCTGGCCATGTGCCGGAAGGACAAGGTGCCGCTGAATTTTTTCTCCTGGCATTGCTACACGGCGGACCCCACCGAGTTGACCGCGCGCGCCCGGGCCATCCGGCGGCTGCTGGATGCGAAGGGTTTCACCGAAACCGAGAGCCACTTGAACGAATGGAATTTTCTCCCCGGCAATACGTGGAAGCCGATCACCAAGTCGGGAACGCCCGCCGTCCGCCAGCGATTCTACGAAGAGATGGCGGGTGCGCCGGGAGCCGCGTTCGTCGCCGCGTCGCTGGTGGAAATGCAGGACGCGCCGGTGGATGTCTGCAATTTCTACCACGGCGAGTTGGGCGGATTCGGCATCTTCAGCGAGCAGGGCGTGCCGCTGAAGGCATACCAAGCCCTGCGCGCCTTTCACGGTCTCGTGGAAACTCCGCGCCGTGTCGAAACTCGCGGGGCCGTGGCGGGAAAGCTGGCCTTCGCCGCCGGCCTCAGCGCGGACGGGCGCGAGGCGACAATGCTGGTGAGCAATTTCGCCGACTCGCGCTCGGACGTTGTTTTGAACTGGAAAGCTTTCGCGTGGACAGGCGGCGTGACGGCAGAGATCCGCACCGTGGATGCCGCCAGCGATTTTTCAAATGCGCGGACTGAATCGGTCGCGGGTGAAAGCGCGACGCTGCGGCTCACGCTGAAGGCCCCGGCCATCGCGATGATTCGTTTGCGCCCGACCAGCGGCGCAGCGGCGAAGACGACGCTGTCCGTCACCGCGCCTGCGAACCGGCTGGTCTTTCAGCGCGACCAAGCGGGGAACGCGGCGATTGTCATCGCGGGAAATTGCGCGTGGCCGGGAGCCGCGGTGGAAGCGCGCATCGTGGACGTGGCCTCGGGCATGGCCGGAGATTGGAGCGCGCTGGGAACAGTGCAGGCGGATTACAGCTATCGAGGCAAAGTAAGGGCCGCGGCGGGTTGGTATTCACTGGAAGTTCGCGCTCGTGGTGATGGAAATGCCGCCACTACAACGGTCGAGCGCGTGGGAGTCGGCGAAGTTTTCTTAGTCGTCGGCCACTCAGTCGCGCACGGCGGGCAGATCAATCTCCCCGGCGCGCAAGACGACCGAGTCAGCACCATCGCGCTGCCAGCCGGCGATATGGGAGCGCAGCGCCGCTACAAATTCACCGGCGATCCGCGCTTTCTGCCCGAGGCCGTGGGGACGCATTTCGGGGACAACGTCCTGCCTGCGCCAGTCGGGCGAGGCACTTACTTCTGGGCCGCATTTGCGGAGCATGTGGCTAAGGCGCAAAACGTGCCCGTGCTGCTGCTGAACGCGGCCTTTGGAGGCACGAGTCTTGAGCATTGGGCTAAGTCCGCTCGTGGGGAAAAGTTCGAGCACCCGTTCGTGATTTCGTCCATCCGTATGCCCTACATCCAACTGGAGCACGCGCTGACGAAGTATGCTGCGGCGACGGGTCTGCGTGCGATCCTCGCCGACCAAGGCCAGAACGACTGGCCAGAGAAGGACGAGGAGAAAATCATCGCGAACTACAAGGCATGGATTGACCAGGCCCGTAAAGACGCCGCCTTCCCAAATCTCGCGGTCGTCGTGAACCGCCAGTCGCCCCCCGATGGCTTCGGCCAAATCCGCCGCGTGCAGGATCGCATGATCAAAGAACACCCACACTGCTTCCCCGGCGCGGACTACGACACCCTCGCCAAGGAGGACACAACAGACAAAGTCCACCTCAGCGAAGCCGGCGAAATCAAAGCAGCGCGCCTTTGGGCGGATGCGCTGGATGCAGAATTCTTCAAAGCTGCGGTGCCATTGCCGCCGAATTAAGCGCCGCGCCGTGCTGCGCGATAGCGAAGGCCATTAGACGCTCCACGGAATTTTCGCACCTCGCATATCAAAACCACCTAACAGCCTATGTTGTTCAAACTCTCCCTTTCGGCAGGATTCGCCGCATGCGCATTCCTCCTTCTCTCGGCTGCGCTCACCGAGGCGCAGCTCCCCGCCAAACCAGCCACTGCCCTCCCTCCCGCTGCGCCAAAAGTTGCCCCTCGGATTGACCTCAGCCACGTCAAAACGATTCGTTTCGCCGACGGCTGGAAAGCGATCAACTATCACTACAATGAAACCGTGCCGCTCGCGGACTGGTTGCGCGTTTACCCCGTCGTCCAGGCGGATGCCATCGGTCAGGACAACTGGGATGCCGAGAAAAACCGGCTCATGCGGATCGCACTGCAGGAAATCGGCGGTAACTTTCTCGGCAAGTATCAGGATGGAAAAGTCTTCTGGCTCACACCGATCGAGGAAATCCTAAAGGTCCTGGACGACGGCATCCTTGTGGATTCGCGCTTTCAAAATGTATTTCAGGTGCAGACCAACTTCGAGCAATCGGGCGCGCCTTTGAAGAATGGGAAGGGAGAAACATCGGGCACTACTTTTGAGAAAGCCTTTCCGGATGCGGAGCACGTTTCCATCACTGGAGTTCACGGACCGATCAAAGGAAAGACCATGACACTGCGTGCGCTCTATGATTCTCCGTATTGGAATGAAGAGGCCATGCAGCGAGTCGCGGATCGCATGGTGGCCATTCATGAATTGATCAAGGCACGGAAGTCACCGACCACGCGGGTCTGCTCGGGAGACCTGTCGTTCTTCGCCGCGTTCGCGCAATACGAAACCTTTGGCGATGCCTACCTCGGCAAGAGCCGGACCCCGGAATACTTGCGCAAAGCCACCTTCCCCGATTTCCAGTTTCGCAACGTAAACCTGACCAGCGGCAAATCCATGTTCGACATCGCGGACTGCATCAACATTTACAACTATCCCTTCTTCGACTGGATGGAGGATCGGGACTTCAACGATATTTTCACCGCCAAAAAATCCGGCACCCAAACGCTGGAATACATCTGGAGCAAACTCCACCCGGACAAGTTGTGGGACATCACGGTGCCGGGCAGCATCATTCTCAACCGCCGGACCGCCGCCGCGCTCGGCCGGAAAATCCCCGTCGGGCGCATGAGCCACTATCGGCTCGAGGACGGCTACGCCTGCAAGGTACCCACTAAGGTCACCCCCTTTCTGACCGACGAATGCATCTGCAGCCCCAAGACCACCTACGCGGAACTGGTCTGGGGACGCATGGCCGGACTGGAAAACGATTACATGATGTGGTGGAGCACGATCA
>JANXSB010000202.1 GCA_025352865.1 Chthoniobacter sp.
TGCGCGCGCGATGCAGGGGCATTCGTTGTGAGCCGCTGGCTGCGCCTTTACGCCGACGCGATGCGTAATCCAAAAATCATGCGGTTGGCCGATAAGGACTTCCGTTTGTGGGTCCGATTGCTGTGCATCGCATCCGAAAACGACGGCAAGATTGCGCCGCTCGACGACCTCAAGCTCGTGCTTAGCACGCGCTTAGACCACCTATCATCAAGCCTTGATCGCCTGATAAGCGGTGGGTTGATCGACGTCTTAAGCGACGGTTATACCCCGCATGGCTGGGCAAAGTTCCAATATAAATCAGACACTTCAAACGAACGTGTAGCGAAACACCGCGCCGCACGTAACGTTACAGTAACGCCCCCAGAGACAGACACAGATACAGAACAGAAAGAAGATGTTGTTGCTGACGCGGGCGCGAGCGGGCGCGACGCGGGTCCGACCGGGTTCGACCTTGCCCGAATTGCCGACGACGCTTGCCGAGCAGGAGGCGTCCGAAACATCGCCCCTGGACGCATTGCCGGTCATGTCGCGCTGATCCGAGAATGGCGCGACGCAGGCGCCGATCCGCCGATGATCCTCGACACGATTCGGCAGGCGGTCGCGAACGCCACCGAGCCGATCAACAGCCTCGCATACTTCGCCCCGATAATCCGACAAGCCATTGCAAGGAAAGAAGGAAATGCACAGCAAAGCATGGGCGGAAATAACGGGACACCTCGACCAGGGCGAGGAAGTTATGGCGCGGCCAAGCGCCTTATCGAGCGTCACGGCACCCGCTCGGTCGCCGGTTAATCCCGCGATTGCCGATCTGCTCGCCACGCTGGCGGCGCGCTTTCCGGCATCGCGCGACGCCGATCCGAACGAACTCGACGTGCGGCTCGAACTGCTGGCCGAGGACGTGTCCGACGCGCTGGACCCGGAAACCTGCCGCGCAGCGATCCGTTCCGGGGTCAAGGCATGGCGGTTCCTGCCGTCGTGCGCCGAAATCGTCGAGCACGCACAGCCGTTCCTCGCCGAACGCCGCGCCCGCAATCGTGAGCAGCGTGAGGCGCGGCAAACGGCTGAGCAACGTCGCTTGCCGCCGCCGGTCTACGTCAACCCCGACGACGCCGCCGCGGTTCTCGCCGACATGTACGCCAAGCTCAACGCAGGGCATCTCGCGATGACGGGTTCGCCGATGCCGGGTCTGCCGCGGGTTCAGGCGCCGAAGGATGAGCGGCCACTGCGCGCGCCGACGCAGGCGGAACTTGCGGCGCTCGCGGTCGAGTTCGCCACAGCTCGCATCGCCAGCCCGGAGCCACGCCCATGACCAAAGGCAGACCCCTAGGCCGGATGACGATGCGCCGCGTTCAGGTGCTCGCGGTGATCGACGCGGCGGCACTGCTCGGAACGCGGCCGACCTATTGCGAGATCGCGCGACGCTGCGAACCGCCGCTGTTCAGCGGAACCGACGCCAAGCGGATTGTTCGAGATATCGAGATGCTGCGGGTGAGCGCATGATCGGCGACCGCCCGTGGCTCGAGCATTGGCGCGCGGTCGATACGACGCGTGGGAAAGTGTTACAACTCGGGCGTTCGCGCGATGGTGACAGGCCCGAGGTGATTTGCGGTGTGGCGATCGAGGGCAACGATCTGGTGGCAGCGCATCGAGCGATAATCGAATGGCGGCGATTTAATCCATAGTACCGGAGCCGTTTCGAGTGCTGTAGATGGTCTGTCGCTATGGCGGCCGATCATCTAAACAAAACCGAGGCTAAACCGAAGGCGGTCAACCCGCGTTCGCTTGCCAACCTCACCGGCAAGGGCCGGCCGAAGGGCGTGCCGAACAAAATCACCAGCGATCTCAAGGCGATGATCCTCGGCGCGCTGAGCAACGCGCATCCCAAGGGAGGGGAGGCGTATCTAATCCAGCAGGCGAATGCCAACCCCGTCGCGTTTTTAAGCCTTGTGGGCAAGGTTCTTCCGCTCACCGTCTCCGCGGCCCCCGAAACAGGTTTTGTCGTCCGGTGGCAATCCGAATGACGGCGGTGGTTATCCCCTACGCGCCGCGCCCGGCGTTCCGCGCCTATCACGCCAGCCCCAAGCGCTTTGGGGTCACTGTCGCCCATCGCCGCGCCGGGAAGACGGTTGCCCGCATCAACCGGCTAATCCGCGCCGCCGTCGAGAACCCCCGGACCGCGCCGCCGCCCCGATACAGCTACGTCGCGCCGTTTTTCGTCCAGGCGAAGGACATCGCGTGGCAATACCTCAAGCACTATGCCGCGCCGCTGCTGGCCCATGGCGGCAAGATCAACGAATCCGAACTGTCGATCACGCTGCCCGGCAACGGCGCGACGATCCGCCTTTACGGGGCCGAGAACATCGAGCGGATGCGCGGCGTCTACAACGACGGCGTGGTCGCCGACGAGGCGCAGGGCATCGCCAAGGCGGCATTGACGAGCGTGATTCTGCCGAGCCTCGCCGACTTCGCGGGCTGGCTCGACTGCTCGGGTACGCCGCGCGGCTGGCAGAACCTGCTTGGCGAACTCGTCAAGATGGCCCGCGCCGATCCCGAGCGCTGGTTCTGCCAGATCCTCAAGGCGAGCGAGACGGGCATCCTCGAGACCAACGAGCTGGCGATGCAGAAATCGCTGATGAGCGAAAATGAGTACGAACAGGAGTTCGAGTGCTCGTTCGACGCCGCGATCACCGGCGCGTTTTACGGCAAGGAAATGGCGCAGGCGCTGTTCGAGGGGCGCATCTGCGACGTGGCGTGGCAGCCGCAATTCCCGGTCCACACTGCGTGGGACCTGGGCCGCACCGACGATACCGCAATCTGGTTCTACCAGCGGGCGAAGTCGGAAATCCACATCATCGACTATCACGCGATTAGCGGCGCGGACGTGGTGGACCTTGCAACGACGGTGCTGAACAAGCCCTACGTCTACGGGCGGCACTATTTGCCCCACGATGCCCGGATGAAGACGCTCGCCGCCAATGGGCGCTCGATCATCGAACAGCTTCATCAGTTCGGCGTGAAGGGTCAGATCGTGCCCGACGCAGGCGTGCAGAACGGCATTCAGGCGGTGCGCGCGATGCTGCCGATGTGCTGGTTCGACGCGACGGCGTGCGAGCTCGGGCTCGACGCGCTGCGCCACTACCAACGCGAGTGGGACGCCGATCGCCGATGCTTTCGTGACGCGCCGAAACACGACTGGACCTCACACCCCGCCGACGCGCTGCGAATGCTGGCGGTCGCGTGGCGCGAGGAGTCCGGGCCGCTCAAGCGCCCGGAAAAACCGCGCGGCATCGAAAACGCGACCTTCGACGAGATCGTCAACCGCAAGCCCGCCCAGCGCGCGCCGGTTTATTGAGGAGAAAATCATGGCTGTCGGTTGCGTCGGATCATACGAACCTTTCACTGCAACCGGACTGGTGCGCGCGGGCGGCTACGAAATGCTCGGCATCTTCGTCGCCAGCGCCGCCGGGGCAACGTTGGCGATCTACGACGACGCGGCCGGGGGCACGACGCTGCCTGTCGTCACGGCCTTTCCGGTCGTCGCCGGGCAGTGGTATGATCTTCCGGTTGAAATCGCGTACGGCTTGAGCGTCGTGGTTACCGGCACGCTTTCTGCCACCGCCGTCATGGCGCGCGCATTTTGAATAACGCTGCCGCCTCGAAAACGGACCTCGCCAAACATTGGCTGGCCGAGATCGCCGCTTACGACGCGCGGCAGAAGCGCGCCCGCTGGCATATGTGGTCGCGCCATTCGGTGTCCCGCTATCTTCTGATGAATGGCGAAGGGATTACGGCCCAAACGCCCGAGGAGGACGGCCGCGAGGCGCGCTACAACATCTTCTGGTCGAACGTCGAAAACCTCAAGCCCGGCATGTACGCGAAGACGCCCAAGCCGATCGTGTCGCGCCGTCACAACGACGACAATCCGATAGCCCGCACGGGGGCCGAAGTCATCGAGCGCGTGCTGGCTTACCAGCTTTCGGAGCATGGGTTCGGTTCGGCCATTCGGGCGGCGCGCGACGACTATCTGCTCGTCGGCCGGGGCACGCCGTGGGTCCGCTACGTCCCGCATATCGTCACCATCCCTGACGAGCCGAGCGACACCCAGGCACTCGCCGCCGACGACAGCGATGCCGCCTCGCCACCGCGCGAGATGCTGGCGTTTGAGGAGGCCGTGGTCGATTATGTCCATTGGTCGGACTTTGGCCACACCGACGCGCGGCGTTGGGAGGACGTTCGCGCGTGCTGGCGCAGAGTGCGCGGCGACAAGGATCACATCACCAAGGAACTCGGCCCGGAATGGGCCGTGAAGCTCGCCTACGACGCCGCGACGATCCGCAGCGACAGCGGGCAGGAAAACAGCGACGCGCGCGTCGACGGCCAGCCGGGGCTCGACGCGAAGGCGACCTATTACGAAGTCTGGGACGCGCTCAACCGGCAGACGGTGTTCGTCGCCAAAGGCCAGACCGAACCCCTCAAGGTCATCGACGACGATCCGCTCGGGCTGCCGCGTTTCTTCCCATGCTCGCGTCCGATCTACGCGACGCTGGCGAACGAAGACCTGTTCCCGGTGTCGGACTATCGCCAGTATCGCACGCAAATCCGGCAGATACAGAATCTCACCCGGCGCATCGACGCGTTGACCGACGCGGTGCGGCTGGTCGGCGCCTACGATTCCACCGTCCCCGAGCTCAAGGATATCTTCAAGCAGGCCGACAATACGCTTGTCGCCGTGACCAACTGGGCGGCGCTTGCCGGCAAGGGCGGGCTCGACGGCACGATCA
>JANXSB010000226.1 GCA_025352865.1 Chthoniobacter sp.
GAACCACGCCGGTTTAGACGAACGCCTTGCGCTTTTAATCGCGCAACCGTTTCGTCCAATTCAGAGTTAGGCGACATAGCGCACTCTCTCCAATGAAATCCGCTTCAATCAGCATCGCCGACTCCGCGCTTCATTCGCAACAATCCCGTGTCGCGAAGATTTTTCTAAGCAAGCTTTTCGTGGTCGGGCGGCGCAGAGGCAATCTGAGGGTAGATGTTTCGATGATTATTGATACGGAGTTCCAATCGACCTTCACGAGCCTTTCCGCGGCACAGTCCTACGCCGAACACAACCGAGCCAGCGGCTCTGCATTCATCATCTCCGACATGCCCTGCGTCGCCGTCCAGAGCCACACTCGGGGTCAGTTGATTATTGCGGAGCATACGGAGCACGCAGACGGCTTTGCAGCATGCCACCCGCAACTCAAAACCGAATGGCGCTTCGGCCAGTTCGCAAAGACCATTATGGCCCAATCGAGTGTGCAAGTGCTCACAACCAAAGACGACTTACAGCCCGCAGACCTGCCACTCGTCTGGCACGAGAGCATCGTATCCAAGCCACTCGACTGGTATCGCACAGAATCGACCGACGACGCCGACGGTGCGATAGACCTTGTTTGCCGCCTGAATCATTGGTTGGCCACAGCACCACTTAACCTTGATGACGAATGACGCCTAACCATGCGCTGCCGCGCCTATGAAGGATTGTCAAGGTCGTGATGGGAGGGAGACCAATGTTCCCCCCGAATCATCGAGACCTATTGAGGCCCGTCCTGCTGAAGTGTGGGTTAAGGAAAGGTTAGAACAGGTGGCGGGATTGAAGGTGACGGGTGGTGCGATGAGCCGTGCGGAGGCCGTCCCCATCCGCGCCGCTTTCTCCGCGTGCAGGCGCCGACATTGAAAGGCAGGTATTCGAAAAGCGGCGCGCTTCCAGCAGCCGACTGAAGCCCTCGGCACGCAGCCCCTTGGAAAACTCGCGCGCATCTGCTTCCCTCACGCTCCTTCTATGAAACGTCGCCCGCTCATCCTCGCCGTCCTCACTCTCGCCGCTTCCGCATTCGCCGCGGACAAGGATCCGTTTGAGGAACTCGTCCGCCCCACCGAGCCGCTCGCGCCGGAACAGGAGCGCGCTGCTTTTCATCTGCCCGCGGGCTTTTCCATCCAGCTCGTCGCCAGCGAGCCCAACCTGCGCAAGCCCATGAACATGCAGTGGGACGTGCTCGGGCGGCTCTGGATCACCGAGTCGCGCGAGTATCCCTTTGCGATCAAGGACGGCACGCCGGGCCGCGACAGCGTGCGGGTTTTTTCCGACTTCGGCGAAGACGGACGCGCGCGGAAGGTGGAGGTATTCGCCGATGGGTTGAACATCCCGACGGGGCTGTATCCGTTTCGCACTTTGAACAAAGAGGGAAAACTGACGTGGAAATGCGTGGTCTGGAGCATCCCGAATATCTGGCTGATGGAGGACACCGACGGCGACGGCAAAGCCGACAAACGCGAAGTGCTTTTCGGCCCGCTCGGCTGGGAGCGCGATTCGCACGGCAATCTCTCGTCGTTTCGCCGGGGCAACGACGGCTGGCTCTACGGCACCCACGGTTTCAACAACGAAAGCACCCTGCGCGGACGCGACGGCAGCGAGCTGCACATCCAGAGCGGCAATACGTGGCGCGTGCGGCTCGACGGCTCGCGCGTCGAGGGAAATACGTTTGGGCAGGTGAATCCGTTCGGCCTGTGCTGGGATGATCGCGGCAATCTCTACAGCGCCGACTGCCACAGCTCGCCGATCTACCAGCTCCTGCACGGCGCGTTTTATCCGAGCTTTGGAAAACCGCACGACGGCCTCGGCTTCGCGCCGCAGACCATCACGCACTCGCACGGCAGCACCGCGATTTGCGCGCCGATGTACGTCAGCGATCCCGCGTGGCCCGCGGAGTGGCAGAATCACATGTTCATCGGCAACGTGCAGACGAGCCGTATCAACCACGACGCGATCTCGTGGCACGGCTCATCGTCGAAGGGCAAAGAGCTGCCCGATTTCGTGAGCACGGACGATCCGTGGTTCCGCCCGGTCGATCTGAGCTGGGGGCCGGACGGCGCGCTCTACGTCGCGGATTTCTACAACCGGATCATCGGCCACTACGAAGTCCCGCTCACCCATCCCGGCCGCGACCGCGAGCGCGGGCGGCTCTGGCGCATCGTGCCGCCGGGCGGGGTGAAAAGTCTCGCGCTGCCCGCAGACATCGCGGGCCTCGTGCGCGAACTCGGCAGCGGCAATCTCACGCGCCGCACGCTCGCGCTGAATGAGCTGTGCGACGTGCAGGGCGCGAAGGCCGTCGAGGCATTGCGCACCGCGCTCGCTTCGCCGGTGAACGGTTTGCAAAAAGCGAACGCGCTGTGGGCGCTCAGCCGCCTCGGCGGTGTCGCTCCGGCGACTTTGATCGCGGCGATAAAGGACGCCGATGCGCTCGTGCGCACGCACGCGCTGCGGCTCGCGCGCGACTGGTGCGGCGGGCAGTGGCGCGCGGAGCCTGCGAAAGCCGGCGACCTCGATGCCGTTCTCGCCACCGCGCGCGCCGCGCTCGGTGACGCCGATGCACTCGTCGCGCGCTGCGCCGCGGAGGTGCTCGGCGCGTCGCCTTCGCCGGAAAATTTCCGCCCGCTCCTCGCGCTCCTCCGCCGCGCTCCTGCGGACGACGATCATCTCATCCATGTCACCCGCATCGCCCTGCGCGATCAACTCCGCTCACCGAGAGTCGCCGCCGGTCTCACGTTCGAGGGTCTCGCTGCGGATGACCTGCGCCCGCTGCTCGACATCATGCTCGCTGTCCCCGGCGAAGAAACCGCGCTCCTCCGCTTTGCGCTGTTTGAGAAGGTGGAAGTCCCCGCCGACCTGCTCGCGCAACAACTCCCCAGCCTCGCCAAGAACCTGCCCGCCGAGCGTCTCGACGCGCTCACCGCGCTCGCCCGCAAGCGCCTTTCCGGCGACACCGACGCGCAGGCCGCCGTGCTCCAAAGCGTGCTCGACGCGCTCGCGCAGCGCGGCACCGCGCCCGGCGACGCGCTCCGCGCATGGGGCGGCGAAGTCGCCACCGCGCTGTTTGCCGCAAAGGAAAACAGCACCGGCTGGACCGCCGTGAATCCCGACGGCACGCCCGCCGTGCAATCGCCGTGGACGTTGCAGGAGCGCGCCTGCGCCGACGGGCAGAAGGCGCAGCTCATCTCCAGCTTCCCGCGCGGCGAGCAGCTCACCGGCGTGCTCCGCAGCGCGCCGTTCGCGCTCGATGGCACGCTGCGCTTTTACCTCTGCGGCCACGACGGCGAGCCGCCAAAGCCCGCGGGCAAAAAGAACTTCGTCCGCCTGCGCGACGCCGCGAATGGCGCGGTGCTCCGCGAAGCCGCACCGCCGCGCAACGACACCGCGCAGCGCATCGAGTGGGCGCTCGATGAATTCAAAGGCCGCAGCGGCTATCTCGAAATTACCGACGGCGACAACGGCACTGCCTACGCCTGGCTCGCGATTGGCCGCTTCAAACCCGAGCTGCCTGCGCTCGCTTTTTCCGATCAAGCCGGAGCCGCCAAACGCCACGTCCTCGCCGCCGACCTCGCGCGCACTTTGCAAATCACCCCGCTCGCGCCGCAGCTCGCCGCGTACTTTGCGGAGCGAAAAAACGACGCCGACTCCCGCGCCGCCGCCGGGCGCGCGCTCATCGCCATGCGCGCCGATGACACCGCCGCACTCGCCGCAGTTTCCGCCGCCATCGCGAGCGCCGACGAGCCGGATTCCCTCCGCGAGAAACTCGCGACCGCCCTCGGCGCAATCAACAGCCCGGGCGTCTGCCAGCGCGTGGCCGACGCCCTGCCCACCGCGTCCACCAAACTCCAGCGCGCCTTCGCCTCCGCGCTCTCCGCCAACCGCTGCGGCACCGTGGTGCTCATCACCGCCCTCGAAAACGGCAAGGCTTCGCCCGCCGTCCTGCGCGACAAAGCCACGGTCGAGCGCCTCCTCGCCAGCGGTGCAGACGAGGAAGACGCGCGTCTCCGCGAGATCCTCAAAAAACTCCCGCCCGCCAACGCCGAGGCCGACAAACTCATCGCCGCCCGACGCGCCGCCTTCGATCCGGCGCACGCGAACGCTGCCCGCGGCGCGGATGTTTTCACAAAGAACTGCGCCGTCTGCCACGCCATCGAAGGCAAGGGTGGCAGCATCGGCCCGCAGCTCGACGGCATCGGCGGACGCGGCCCCGACCGCTTGCTCGAAGACATCCTCGACCCGAGCCGCAACGTCGATCGCGCCTTCCGCCTGCTCGTCGTCACGAAGCGCGACGGCAGCGTGGTCAGCGGACTTTTCCGCCGCGAGGACGGCCCGCAGCTCGTCCTCGCCGATCTCGCCGCGCAGGAAATCCGCATCGCCAAAACCGACATCGCCGAGCGCCGCGAAACCGAGACCTCGCTCATGCCGCCGACTTTCGGCGAAGCCCTTACACCGACCGACCTCAGCGACCTGCTGGCCTATCTCCTCAGCAAACGCCCCGGCAAATAGCGCTTCACGTTTTCGCGTGCAGCAACGCCCGGAGTTTTTCCGGGAGCGGGATTTGAAAATGGAGCGGTGCGCCGGTGAATGGATGCTGGAGGCGGAGTTCGGCGGCGTGGAGCGCGAGGCGGCGGGCGGGGTCGGTTTTCGCGCCGTATTTATCATCGCCGACGATGGGATGCCCGGCCTCGGAAAGCTGCACGCGGAGCTGATTCTTGCGGCCTGTGTCGAGCGTGAGTTCGAGCAGCGCGGTGCGCACGCCGGTGCGCAGCGTGCGGTAGTGGGTGATCGCCGTTTTCGCGTCGGGCCGGTCGGGGTGCGTGCTGTGGACTTGCAGCGTGTCGCTTTCCACGAGCGTACTGCGGAGCGTGCCCTGCGGCGGCGACAGGATGCCTTCCACGATCGCAAGGTAGATTTTTTTGACCGCCTTCCAATCCTCTTGCAGCGAGCGTTGCGCGGCTTCGGTGCGCGCGAAGATGAGCAGCCCGGAGGTCTCGCGGTCGAGCCGGTGGACGATGAAGACGCGGGCGTCGCGCATCGGCGCGCGCTCGCGGACGTAGGCGCTGAGATAGGCGTAGGCGGTGCGCGCTTTCTCGCTCTCGGTCGCCATCGTCAGCAGCCCGGCGGGTTTGTTCACGATGAAGATGGCATCGTCCTCATGCACGATCTCCAGCCCGCTCGGAAGCACCGTGCCGGCGGGCGTGTGCTTGCCAAAGCTGACGCGCACCTGCGTGCCCGCGGCGAGCGGCGTGTCATGCACCGGGGCGACCACACCGGGCACGGCCACGGCTTTGAAGCGCAGCAGATTCTTCGCGTCCTTGCGCGAGATGCCGCCGGGCAGCGCGAGCAGAAACGGGAGCAGCGTGCAGGGTTCGGCGACGGTGAAAGTTTTTTCCTTATGCACGCCGCACGCTATTCCGGCGCGGGCGCGGCGGCAGTAAAATCCTCGCGGTTGGCGCAGGTCTCGCCGCATCATCCGCGCATGGACGCTACCGTTTACAAAATCATCCACCTCACCGGCATCGCCGCGCTCGCCCTCGGAACCGGCGGCATGATGGCGGGTGCCGCCAATCGCAAGCCGTTCGCCATTTGCCAGGGCATCGGCCTTGTCGTCATGCTCGTCTCGGGCTTCGGTCTGCTCGCGAAACTCCAGCTCGGTTTTCCACATTTCGCGATCGTGAAAACGGGGCTGTGGCTCGTGATCGGAATGCTGCCGCTGATCCTCCGCCGGCTGAAGCTGCCGCTCGTCGCAGCCATGCTCATTCCGATCACGCTCGTCGCGATCATGGCGTGGCTCGGCGTGATGAAGCCCGCGCTTTGGTGACGCAATTGTAACAGATGAAACGCGGCTATTTTCTAACGGATTCCGCCGCCATCCGGCTGATCCTGCGCGAGACGAAAGTGCTTCCGTAAAAAGAGTACGGGG
>JANXSB010000228.1 GCA_025352865.1 Chthoniobacter sp.
CGAAAGACAGCGCGCGCTGGCGCGGCGAGATGGACGAGCTGCGCGCGTTTCCCCGCGCGCTCACCGGCGCGGAGGTGCGCGCGCATTTCCAGGCCGGCGCGCTGCCGCTCGCGCTGGCGCAGTCCGCCGACGCCCGCGCGCAGCGCTGGCTGCGCGCGGCCCGCAGCGGGCAGGATGAGGCGACGCGCGAACTTTGCGCGCAGCGCGCGGTGCTGTGGGAAAAGCACCTCGCCCTGCGCCGCAGCCTGCCCACGGTGATGGTCATGCAGGAGCAGCCGGAGGTGCGGCCGACTTTCCTCCTCACGCGCGGACGCTACGACGCGCCCGCCGAGCGCGTGGAGCCGGGAGTGCCCGAGGCGCTCATCGCGCCGTGGCCGGAGGGCGCCCCGCGCAACCGGCTGGGGCTCGCGCAGTGGTTCACGCAGCCGGGGAATCCGCTCACGGCGCGCGTGGTGGCGAACCGTTTTTGGGCGCAGCTTTTCGGCACCGGGCTGGTGAAGTCGGTAGAGGATTTCGGCGTGCAGGGCGAGTGGCCGAGCCACCCCGAGGTGCTCGACTGGCTGGCGCGCGATTTCACGGACGGCGGCTGGAATGTGAAGGCGCTCTTTCGTTCGCTCGTGCTCTCCGCCACGTACCGGCAGAGCAGCGCCGTCACGCCCGCGCTCGTGGCGCGCGACCCGGAGAACCGCCTGCTCGCGCGCGGCCCGCGCGTGCGTCTGCCTGCGGAACTCATCCGCGACCAGGCGCTCGCCGTGGCCGGCCTGCTCTCGCCCCGCATCGGCGGCCCGAGCGTTTTCCCCTACCAGCCGGAAAAGCTCTACGAGGGCATCGTCGTGGGCGCGGACTACCCCGGCTCGCGCTGGGTGCAGGGCACGGGCGAAGACCTTTACCGGCGCAGCCTCTACACGTTTTGGAAACGCACGATCCCGCATCCCGCGATGCTCACGTTCGACGCGCCCGACCGTGAGTTTTGTACCGCGCGCCGCTCGCGCACGAACACGCCGCTCCAGGCTTTGCAGTTGTGGAATGAGCCCGGCTATCTCGAAGCCGCGCGCCAGCTCGCCACGCGGATGCTGCATGCAGGCGGCGCGGAGGATGCCGCGCGCATCGCCTTCGCCTTTCAGCTCGCCACCGGGCGCCGGCCCACCGCCGACGAGTCGCGCGTGCTCGCGACCGCGCTGGAAAAACTGCGGGCGGATTTCAGCGCGCACCCGGACGACGCGGCGGCGCTGGTGAAAGTGGGCGCGTCGCCGGTGGACGCCACTCTCGCGCCCGCCGAACTCGCAGCCGCGATGAGCGTGGCGAGCATGATTTTGAACCTCGACGAAACCATCACCAAGAACTGACCAGCCATGCACTGCCAGCGCTACGAAGACGCCTGCAACCGGCGCGAATTTTTGACGAAGACCGGCCTCGGCCTCGGCGCGGCCACGCTCGCCCATTTGTTTGGCGGCGAGGCGCGCGCAGCCGCCGCGGGCGCGGGCGCGGGCGGGCTGCCTGGGCTCCCGCATTTTGCGCCAAAGGCGAAGCGCGTGATCTGCCTGTTCCAATCCGGCGGGCCGTCGCATCTCGATCTTTTCGACGACAAGCCGGTGCTGCGCGCGCGCTTCGACGAAGACCTGCCGGACTCGATCCGCAAGGGGCAGCGCATCACCGGCATGGTCGCCTCGCAGGCGCGGCTGGCGCTCCAGCCGAGCAAGTGGACCTTCGCGCCGAGCGGGCAAAGCGGCACCGTGCTGAGCGAGGTGCTGCCGCACACGCGCGGCATCGCGGATGAAATCTGCCTCGTGCGCTCGCTCTACACCGACGCGATCAACCATGACCCGGCGATCACTTTTTTCCAGACCGGCAGCCAGCTCCCCGGCCGCCCGAGCATGGGCGCGTGGCTGGACTACGGCCTCGGGCGGATCAATGAAAACCTGCCGTCGTTTGTCGTGCTGATTTCCGTGACGAAGGACGCGCCGGGGCAGGGTCTGCTCGCGCGGCTGTGGGGCAGCGGCTTTCTGCCGAGCGCGCATCAGGGTGTGCAGTTCCGCAGCGCGGGCGATCCGGTGCTCTACCTCGGCGATCCCGCGGGGCTTACGCGCGAGCGACGGCGGCTGATGCTCGACGGCATGGCCGAGCTGAACCGGCAGAACTTTGAGCGCGTGGGCGACCCGGAGATCGAGACGCGGATCGCGCAGGCGGAGATGGCCTTTCGGATGCAAAGCAGCGTGCCCGAGCTGATGGATCTCGCGGGCGAGCCGGAGCACATTTTGCAAAGCTACGGCGACGACGTGAAGCAGCCCGGCACCTTTGCCCGCAACTGTCTGCTCGCGCGGCGGCTCGCGGAGCGCGGCGTCCGTTTCATCCAGCTCTACCATCGCGACTGGGATCATCACGGCGGTCTGAACACGCGGCTGCCGACGCTCGCGAAAGACACCGACCAAGCCGGCGCGGCGCTCGTGCGCGACCTGAAACAGCGCGGTCTGCTCGACGACACGCTGGTCATCTGGGGCGGCGAATTTGGCCGCACGCCCTACGCGCAGGGCGGCGCAAACCGCGAAGCGTACGGGCGCGACCACCACGGAAAAGCGTTCTCGATCTGGATGGCCGGCGGCGGCATCAAGCCCGGCATCAGCTACGGCGCGACGGATGACTTCGGCTTCAACGTGGTCGAGCAGCCGGTGCATATTCATGACCTCCAGGCGACGATCCTGCACTGCCTCGGCATCGACCACGAGCGCCTCGCCTACCGCTTCCAGGGCCGCCAATTCCGCCTGACCGACGTGCATGGGCGCGTGGTGAAAGACATCCTCGCATGAGGCGCGCATTTTCGACAAACAGCCGCGATTGACGAAAATGCGGCGATGGCAGCGGCGTATGCAAAACGTCGCGCGCACAAAAAAAATCGGGCCGGCGAGATTTGAACTCGCGACCTCTTGAACCCCATTCAAGCGCACTACCAAGCTGTGCTACGGCCCGAAATTTGAGAGCGGGAAAGTAGCCGGGGGGAGGGGAAAGGGAAGCGGTATTTTGGGCAGGATTTCGCATTTGAAAATGCGCGGGCGCTTTTACACTGCCTGCCTATGAATCTCGAAAAAATCGCCATCGTCGGAGCCAGTGGGTACTCGGGAGAGGAGCTTGTGCGCTTGCTCGGGCGGCATCCGGGTGTGGAGATCGTGGCGCTGACTTCGCGGCAGCTCGCGGGGCAGACGGTGGAGGCGGTGTTTCCGAAATTCGCGGGGCTGCGGTATGCGAAGCTGGCATTCATCGAGAGCAATGTGGCGAAGATCATCGCCACGGGTGCGCGGTTTGTTTTCCTCGCGCTGCCGCATGG
>JANXSB010000229.1 GCA_025352865.1 Chthoniobacter sp.
GATGACCGCTTTGCCGCCGTGCAGGTACAGTCCTTCGTAGTGCGCCCATTCGCGCGGCAGCGGGCCGTAGGGAAGATCGTCGCGGCCACGGAGGCGCACATCGTCCCATTTGCCATCGAGCGACGCCCATCCGGGTCCGACTGGATTCACAAAATGCCGGTCACCCGTCAGGCTGGTATGCGTGCCATGGCTGCCGTCAAATGCGATCCCTTTCCAATCGACGAAGTCCCCAGTGGTTGCCGCCGCCATGCGCATCGTGTCGTGGTCATAAACCATCCAAGCGCGGCCTTTGCTGATACCGCCGGGACCATCATCGAGACGGATCGCGATGCCCTTTTGCGCGATGTTTCCGGGCGCGATTTCAAATGTCCAAAACAGCGCGGGACCGAGGTCCATGCGTTTGTATTGCGGCAGCGAGCGATCCTCCTGCTCGGCCTCCGCGCGCACGAGTCCACGCGGCAGCGATGTCAAAAGCGCGGGCGTGATTTCCACGAGTTGTGAGCGGTTGTGCGGACGCAGGAAGGTCTCGCGGATGTATTGGATCACCGCGTATTTCTGCGCTGTCGTGTATTGCGGCTGCGGCACCATCTGGCCGAAGCCCTTCGTCAGCGTTGTGAACATCGAGAGCGGGTCCGCGCCGTTCTTGAACTGCCCCT
This sequence comes from Chthoniobacter sp., assembly GCA_025352865.1. Lineage (GTDB taxonomy): Bacteria > Verrucomicrobiota > Verrucomicrobiia > Chthoniobacterales > Chthoniobacteraceae > Chthoniobacter. Next base: position 657 of record JANXSB010000229.1, read on the forward strand.
CCGCAAAGCGCAGCGCCGTCGGCAGCGAGCCCGGCTGCTCCTTCGTGCCGTGGCAGACGACGCACAGCGTTTTGTAAATCTGCGCGCCCTCCGCGAGCGTCTGCGCGTTCCAGCCGCCCACGATTTCCGCGTGGTCGCTGCGCTCCAAAGCCTGCATCCATGCGGCTCGCACAGTCACGCCCGCCGTCGGCTCGATGACCGGACGCCCGCCGCCGCTCGTCGGCGTGTGGGTAAAGTCCGGCGTGTTCGCGCCCGCGCCGTCCGCTTTGAAAAGCAGTGCGACCTCCGCATCCGGCAGCGCCCGCGACCACCCGCGCACGTTCGCGATTTTGCCCTTCGCAAAATCCCCGGCGAAGTCCGGCGCAGCGCGTCCGACTTTGAAAACATGCCCCGCGACATCCGGTTTCGTGTGCGCCGCCTTCTCCGCGACGACCTTCCCATCGAGCCACAACTTCGCCGCGCCACCGCGCAACGTGAGCACGGCGGTGTGCGGCTTGCCATCGTCCACCTTGTCGCCGCCCGTCATCGCGCCGAGCCAGCCGATGTCATACACGAGCCGCCCGCCGCGGATGAACAGCGCCTTCGCATCCGGCGACCACTTGCCCGTCGGCGCGCACTTGGAAAACAGCGTGCCGCCACCGCCCGACTCAAACTTCACCATCGCCGTAAAGTCCGCGCCGAGATCGAGCTTCGCCGCTGGAAAATCCTGCGCGCCATTCTGCGAAAGCCCCGCGATTTCCTCCGGCCCGCGCACGAGCTTCCCGCCCGACCACACGCGCAAAACCGGCGCACCCGCCGCCGGATGCTCCACCGCAACATCATGCTCCGCGCCATTCGCCAGCGGCACGACGACCTCTTTCCCGAGCCGCACCGCGCCGCCCGTCGGCGTGGAAAACTCGACGTGCAGCCGGTAGTTTAGCGGCAAGTCCGCCGCATCGAGCGGCACCGCATCGCGCGGCGGTGCGGCGCAGACCGAGGAGACGAATGGGATGAAGAGGACGGATGCTGCGGCGAGGAGCTTCATGGTGACGGCGCTTTATTTCGCCGGCTTCGGTTTGCCGAGTGCCATGAGTTCCTCGTGCGTCCACGGCGTTTTGCGGTCGGCAATTTCCTGGCGGATGCGGGCGATGTCAGCGGGGGTGGCGGGGTTTTTCCAGGCGTGCCAGCGTTCGCCCACGTAGCTGAGGACTTGGGCGATTTGGGCGTCGGTGTGGGAGTTTTCCACGGGAGGCATGAGGCCCGCGTCGTAGCTCACGCCGTCAATCGGGCCGGTCTGGCCTTTGAGTAGCACGCGGGCGAGCATGGGGACGTTGCCGCCGTTGGCAAACCACGCGGATTTGGTGAGCTGCGGGGCGAGGAATTTGCCGGCGATTTTGACGCCCGCACCGTCGGGGCCGTGGCAGGCGATGCAGAGGGATTCATAGACGAGCTTGCCGCTTTTCGCCGTGTCGCTGAGCTGGGCGAGGTTCTTGTCGGCGCGGTCGCGCTCGATGAGTTTGGCGACGACGGGGAGCGGGCGCTGGATGTCGAGAAACGCGGGCGGCATCTGCGCGGCGCCGGTCTGCGCGGCGGCGCGGAAGGCGAGGAAAATTTGCGTGGCGACTTGCGCGTCGGCATCGGCGGCGAGCGCGGCGAGCGTGGTGGAAATCTCGGCGTCGCGCTGCAAAAGGAGCGGCTCGGCGAGCTGGACGGCGGCGCGGCGCACGCGCGGGTTCTCGTGCTTGAGCGCGGTGAGGATGGTTTCGCGTGGCAGCGCGCCGAGACCTTGCAACGCCCAGAGCGCGTGGATGCGCGCGTCGGGCGACTCGTGCGACGCGGCCATTTTTGCGAGCGCGGGCACGGCGGATTGGTCGCCGCGCGAGACGATGAGCGCCTGCGCGGTGTCGCGCCACCAGCCGCTCGGATGCGCGAGATGCGCGACGAGTTGCTCCGGCGTTTCGTCGAGCATCCGCGGGACGGCATCGGGTTTCGCGGCGTCGGGCAGGAGGCGGTAGATGCGTCCGTGGCGGAAGACTTTCAACATGCCCCACTTCTTCACGCGCTCGTATCGCTCGACCCACAGTTCGAGTTTGTTTTTGCGGTAATCCTCCACGAAGTGCGCGCGCAACTCCGGCGTGACCTCGCTCGGGAACCACTCTTTTTCCTGGATGATGCCGCGATATAGGTCGGCGATGTAGAGGCCGCCGTCGGGGCCGTTCTCGGTCCACACGGGGCGAAAATACGCGTCGGTGCTGCGGATGAATTCGCTCCCCGGAAATGCGTTGAACGCGATGCCCGCACCGTCTTTCCACTCGAAGCGGCTCATGCGAATGAGGCGTCCGACGGGCTCGCACGTCACGGCGTTGCCGTGCCACTCGGGCATCGCGGCGGAGCGCAGCACGGTCTGGCCGCACGTCGCGGAGAAGCTCACGAGTTGCGCGCGCCTTTTCACATCGTAGCCGCCGTCGCTGTAGTCCCACACGGGGCAGATGCCCCACGGGCGCTCGTAGTCGGGCGCGTGTTCTTTCATCGGCACGATGGGGTAGCCGGCGGGGAGTTGGAAAGAATGTGCCGGGTTCGCGCCGCCGCCCCAACTGCACATGAGCCGTCCGTCGTCATCGCGCGCGAGACCCCACTGGCTGATGCGCGCGACGCTGTGCCGCATCTCGCGCAGCTTGCCACCTTCCCAGCGGAAGCGGCGGTCGTTCGTGCAAATCGTGTTGTCGAGATTCCACAGCAGGCCGCTCTGCTGATGCTCGATGTTGCCGTCGTCCGGCGTGCCCTGCCACGCGACTTCGCGGCGGTCGGCGACCCCGTCGTGGTTGTCGTCGAAGTAAGCCCAGACGGTCGAGTCCTGCGTGAAAGTCACGAGCACGCGGTCGTGGAGCGGCAGCACCGCGCGCGGGAGGATGACGTTGTCGATGAAGACCGTGCGTTTATCCATCACGCCGTCGCCTTTGGTGGATTCCAGCTTGACCACGCGGCTCACGGGTTCGAGCTGCCCGGTGGCGTGTTCGTCCTGCATGTAAGTGCGCCACTCGCAGACGTAGAGCGCGCCGTTTCCATCGAAGGCAAAGCTCGCCGGCTCCTCGACCATCGGCTCACTCGCGATGCACACGAGCTTGGTGCCTTTCGGCACTTCGATGGTCTTGATTTCCTCGGTGGGCGAGAGCGCGGGGAAGGTGGTGTCGGGATTCCAGCCTTCCTCATTCTGCGCAAATAAAGCGGTAGCTGCGGTGAGGGAAAAAATGGCGGTAAAGAGTTTCATGGCGGAAAGGCGGGCGCATCCATGCGGGGACACCCGCGGCTATTCCCAGCGGATGTCGTCGAGGAAAAAGGTCATCGGGGCGCCGGGGCTGGCGAGCGTCCAGACAAAGCCGGTCTTGATGCGCGTGAGGTCCTGCGCGCTCACGTCGAGCTCGTAGCGCTGCCAGTTTTTCGTGAGCGAGACGTTCGGGAGCTTGCCTTTGCCGGTGTCGAAAAACTTCTTCGGCGCGGCGAGCGTGCCAAACTCAAACGAGACCGTCTCGCCGCCTTTGTCGCCGCGCGCCCAGAACGTCAGTTTCTTCGCGCCCGTGAGATCGTAGCCGCCGCCGCGGTCGCCCCAGTCGCCCTCGGGATTCTGCCAGACCACGCCGCCCCAGCCCGCCGCCGCCTCGAAGTCGCACCGCATGCACGTCTTGCCCGTGTGCGGATTTTCCGTCCACGCGGGGTTGAGTTTGATCGCCTTCGCATCGCCCATCCAGCCCGCGGGAATGTAAGTCGGCGCATCGCTTTCCTCGCCATAGACGGTGAGCGGCAAAGTCGCGCGCGGGCTTTTCGCGAGCGTCACCGGCGCATCCACGCGCAGCGGCACATTCGCGACCGCGCCGCCGCCGTGGTCGTCGCGCACGGTGGCGAAGAGGCGGTAAAGCCCGCCGTCATTGGGAAAGACGATCGTCGCCGTTTGCTTGTCGGTCTTTACGATGGCGTCGGGGAAAGTGGGCGGCGCGGTTTCCTTGTCGCCGCCGCTGCCGTACTCGCCGGGATCGCGCTGGAGCGACCACGCGATTTTCAGCGGGTCGCCTTCCGGGTCGGACGCTTCGAGCGTGGCGACTGCGCTGGTGCCGGGCTTGCCGCTCGCCGCGCCCGCGAGCGTCAGCGATTTGATGACCGGCACGCGGTTCGCGGGCGCTTTGCCCGTCCACAGTTCGCTCACCGCCTCCGCCGCGCCGAGGCGCGTGCCGTCCTCGAGGAACATGGAAAACCACGTCGCCGTGACCTCCTGCTTTTGTCCCCACAGAAACGCGTACGAGCCGAGGCACATTCCATCCGATCCGAGGACGTTCGCTTTGTAAGCGCGCCGGTATGACTCCGCTTTTTCCGTGCTCGTGAGTTCAGGAAACGCGCCGATGCCATTCTTCTGCGTCTCCCAAATTCCGTTTGGCCCGTACTCGGTGAGGAGAAAAGGCTTCGTGCCGCCGAGTTTCTTGTAGCGCTCCGCCACGGTCGCCGCGCCGCCGTAGGAATTGATGCCGAGCACATCCACGTCCGGGCAGAGTGCGGTGAAGTTCTTCACCTTGTCCCCGCCGATCTCCGCGATCACCGTCATCGTCGGATGCGCGGGATCGAGTTCCTTCACCAGGCGCGCGAGGTTGTTGATCTGCGTCCACACCGCGCCGTTTTTGCCCTGCCCGTCTTCCATCTCATTGCCCAGCGCCCAGCAGAGCAGCGCGGGATGCGTTTTGTATTTCTCCACCACCGCGCGGATGTGCTCGCGCTGCTTGATGAGCCCCGCCGCGTCCGTCCAGTCAAAGCCCTGCCGCACCTGCCCGAGCCAGATGCCCGCGGTCACGGTCAGCCCCAGCTTTTGCGCGCGGTCGAGCGCGTCGCCGAGATGATCGTCGCCCCACAAGCGGATCGAATTTCCCCCCGCCTTTGCCAGCGACTCCATCGCGTTCTCCCCGCCGCCGCCGCCCTTCACGAGATACGGCGCACCGTTGCGTTGCAGTTCGTAGCCCGCGCTTTTGCGCACGAGCTGCACGCCCGGCGCGGCGTGGAGCGTGGTGGTGAAAAGGAGCGCGGTGGAGAGGAGCAGGGAGGTTTTCATGGGCGTGGAAAAAGGGAGCGCCATTGCAACCCGCGCCACCGCCC
>JANXSB010000259.1 GCA_025352865.1 Chthoniobacter sp.
GCGCGGCGAGTTCCGGCCCATCGCCACGAACGTCCCCGGCATCCAGATTTGCGAGCACCTGCCGCGGCTCGCGCAGATGATGGATCGCTGCACGCTCATCCGCTCGATGGCTGACTGCGAAGAGCGGCACGACGCCTTCCAATGTCTCACGGGCCGCACTTTCAAAAGCCAGACGACGGGCGGTTGGCCGAGCCTTGGTTCGGCAATCTCGAAACTCCAAGGGGCGATTGATCCGGCGGTGCCGCCCTTCATCGGGCTCGCGCCGAAGATGGGCCACATGGAATGGGCGCGCTCCGGCGAGCCCGGTTTCCTCGGCGTGGCGCACGCGCCTTTCCAGCCAAACAAAGGCGGTGCCGCCGAGGACATGACCCTCAACGGCGTGACTCTCGACCGCCTCGCCGACCGCCGCTCGCTGCTCGCCGGCTTCGATCATTTCCGCCGCGATGTGGACGCCAGCGGGATCATGGACGGACTCGACACTTTCAACCAGCAGGCCTTCGGCGTGCTCACCTCCAGCAAGCTGCTCACCGCGCTCGACATCTCGAAGGAAGACCCGCGCGTGCTCGCCAGCTACGGCAAAGGCGATCCGAAAAACCGCGACGACGGCGGGCCGAAAATGATGGAGCACTTCCTCGCCGCGCGGCGGTTGGTGGAGGCGGGCGCGCGGTGCGTGACGGTGGCGTTCAGCCGCTGGGATCATCACGGCGATAATTTCGGCGCGCTTCGCCAGGACTTGCCGCTGCTCGATCAGGGCCTTACCGCGCTGCTCACCGACCTCCGCGAGCGCGGGCTGGAAAAGGACGTGTCGGTCGTGGTCTGGGGCGAGTTTGGCCGCACCCCCACGATCAACAAAGACGCCGGCCGCGACCATTGGCCCCGCGTCTCCTGCGCGCTGCTCGCGGGCGGCGGCATGCGTCACGGCCAGGTCATCGGTGCGACCGACCGCCTCGGCGGTGAGGCCACGGAGCGGCCCGTGCGCTTCGGCGAAGTCTTTGCGTCGCTTTATCAAAACCTCGGCATAGACGTGGCGAAGACGACCATCGACGACCTCACCGGACGCCCGCAGTACCTCGTGGAGCCCGGCTGCGGGCCGATGAAAGAACTCGCCTGAGATGCTGACGATCAAAGGGCAGCCGCGCGGAAAATTTTGCGACGGCCTTTCGCGGCGCGACTTCATCCGCATCGGCGGACTGGCGATGGGCGGGCTCGGCCTCCCGCAACTCCTCCGCGCCGAGGCCGCGTCCGGCGTCCGCAAATCGCCCAAGGCCATCATCATGATCTACATGGCCGGTGCGCCGCCGCATCAGGACATCTTCGATTTGAAAATGGACGCGCCGCTGGAATATCGCGGCCCGTTTTCGCCCATCGCGACAAACGTCCCCGGCATCCAAATCTCCGAGCACATGCCGCACTGCGCGCGGATCATGGACAAGCTCGTGCCCATCCGCTCGATGTACGGCTCGCTCACCGGCGACCACGATTCCCACGTCTGCTACACCGGCCGCACCGCGCAGGGCGCACCGAAGCCGCCCGGCGGCTGGCCGTCCATCGGCTCGGTGATGACGAAACTCTGCGCCGAACGCGCGAAGGAGGTGCCGCCCTTCATCGGTCTCGCGCCGAACGCCGGTCACCCGCCCTACGGCTCGCCCGGCCATCCCGGCTTCCTCGGCCCGGCGTGCTCCGCCTTCCGCCCGAACGGCGCGGGCATGGCCGACCTCACGCTCAACGGCGTGACCAGCGACCGCCTCGCCGACCGTCGCGCGCTGCTCGCGGGCTTCGATAAATTCCGCCGCGACGTGGATCACAGCGGCGTCATGGACGGCCTCGACGCTTTCAATCAGCAAGCCTTCGGCGTGCTCACATCGAGCCGACTCGTCGAGGCGCTCGACATCAGCAAAGAAGACGCGAAAACCCGCGAGCGCTACGGCCACGGCGATCCAAAAAACTACGGCGACGGCGCACCGCGCAACAACGAGCACTTCCTCGTCGCCCGCCGTCTCGTCGAAGCTGGCGCGCGCTGCGTGACGATCAATTTCGGCCGCTGGGATTTTCACTCGAACAACCACTCCGAGCTGCTCACCCACCTCCCGCTTTTCGACCAGGGCCTCAGCGCGCTCGTCGAGGATCTGCATCAGCGCGGGCTCGACAAAGACGTGGCCGTGGTCGCGTGGGGCGAGTTTGGCCGCACGCCGCAGATCAACAAGGACGCAGGCCGCGACCACTGGCCGCAAGTCGGCTGCGCCGTGCTCGCCGGCGGCGGTTTCAAAACAGGCCAGGTCATCGGTGCGACCGACCGCCTCGGCGGCGAACCCACCGAGCGCCCCGTGCATTTCGGCGAAGTCTTCGCCACGCTCTACCACTGGCTCGGCATCGACCTCGCCAGCGTCACCCTCCCCGATCTCTCGGGCCGCCCGCAGTATCTCGTGGATGGCTGGTCGCCGATGAAAGAACTCATCTAGATGCTACATCGTGATACGAACGGCAGAAGGAGTTGCGCAGCAACGGTAGGGACGGCACTCCGTGCCGTCCGGGGCGAGCGCAGCGAGGCGGTGGGAGGGATTGCGCGCGGCATCCGCAGCACCGCCC
>JANXSB010000299.1 GCA_025352865.1 Chthoniobacter sp.
CCCTGCTCGATGAGCTGCCCCGCGCGCACGGCGCATTCCACATGCAGGCGCTCGCTGAAATAGACCATGTACTTCCTGCCCGTTGCCTTCACCTTTTCCCGCGCGGCAGCGAGCTGCGCGGCGGTGGTGAAAGGCGTCTTGTCGGTAAAGTAATCCTTGCCCGCATCCATGACACGCAGGCCGAGCGGGCCGCGCTCGCTCGGCACGGCGGCGGCGGTGACGAGGTGAATGTCGTCGTGTTCGAGCAGCGCATCGAGGCTGGGCAGCGGCTTGGCAGCGGGGAAGGTTTGGCAAAACTTCGCGACCTTTTCCGCATCGGGATCATACACGTAGCGCAGCTCGCCGCCCGCCTCGGTCAGCCCTTTGCACTGGCCGTAGATGTGGCCGTGATCGAGCGCCGCCGCGGCGAAAACAAACTCGCCCTTTTCCACGACCGGCGCGGGCCTGCCCTCGGGCGCGTAGTTCATTCCGTCGGATTTCTGGTGGGACATGGGCGGGGAAACTACGCGGACACCGTGGCGTGTAAATGCTAATGCCACTGCGGAAAACCCTCAGATTTAGACACGAGGAAAATACTCCTGACGCTCACCTCCACCAATCACCATTCGGAGCTTATGGGTTAAAAATTAGCCTGCCATTTGCGGTATCGTAGGTGGCTTTGGCTTTAATCAGAAAAGTCATCCCCAATAGATAGGTTCCATTGGAGCCCGTATCCACAGCTTCTACATTTGCAACGGTCGTTTCGCCCACTTTGACCGAGTGCAAGATGAAGTGCTTGCGTTTCAGTCTGGAACCGTCGGCGGTTGCCATTGTGATATCGGGGAGAAAATCGCTTTCGGTGAGGGATCCATTGCGCATTAGCTCGTCCATTGCGCCGCTGGGAATGGCAACTCCGTCCGCCCCGCTATCAACGACGAAATCTCGGGTGATGCCACCATTGATCTGAACGGGAACCGTGCGCGCGCCGTTCCTTCCCGGCTTCAAATTGACGACCTTGGGGATGCTGGCGAATTGTGCTTTTGCGCGTGCGATGGCTTGTTCGTGCTCGTGGGCTTGCGCCTGCAGTTCGGCTTCGGCATTTGTGCGTAAAAATTCCTGACTGAGACGTTCATTGGTGACGACGCTGTGCAATTTCCCCAGATCATTGGTAACCTGCGTTTCACTGAGAGAAAGTTTCCCTGCGGAACTCAGGTAAATGCCGGGTTTCACCAACGTCACCTTCGTTCCCCGTGGAAGTCCCGTGATGCCCTCTTTGGTTGGAACGGTGGCTGCCGAGAGCAAATAATACACACCGGGAGAGGCCAGTTCGCCGGTCGCCGTGACTGGCAGCAGAGTTGGCTTGGCTGGTTTCGGTGGTTTGGCTGGGGCGCTCTCGGAAGCGGGCTGCGGTGTAGAAGGAGTCACTTGAGCCGAGATCGGATTATAGCGCTCCTGATACGTGACCAAACTGCGGTGCATGACCAAGAAGGTGCCGACCGCAAGTGCCCCGCCCACGAGTAGCGTCAGTAATCGGGCACCGAAAGCGATCAATGCGGAGACCAGGGTGATGACGGCTGCCATCGCCGGCCAAGTATGAAAAAGGAACTCCTGAGCGGCGGCGCGCGCTGTTTGCCTAGCGGCGACCGGATCGATCTCTGCGCCCGCTGCGCTTACCGAGTGAAAAAAACCCACGACTTGCAAGCTACCGTAATTCAGCGCGACGACTAAAAGGAAGAAGACGAATATGCGTGTGAAGATCTTCATGTTAGGCACCTCGTTTCCAAAGTGAGGGGCTGGGCACGCGCGCTCAAGGTGAAATGCTGCGGGCGACCAATGCGAGATTGCAAGTCGCGGCGGGGCCGGGGATTTTCCGCGGGATGAATTTGCATGAGATGAAAATCGCCGTCGTTGGCTCCGGCGCGGTCGGCTGCTACTACGGCGGGATGCTGGCGCACGCGGGATGCGATGTGCGCTTTCTCATGCGGGCCGATCTCGCGGCGGTGCGGGAGCGCGGGCTGACGATCCACACGCAGGGAAAAACGGTCGAGGTGCCGCGCGTGGCTGCTTACGCGACGACCGCGGACATCGGCCCCGTCGATCTCGTCATCATCGCGCTGAAGGCGACGGCCAACGCCGCGATCGAGACGCTGCTCCCGCCGCTGCTCGGTGAAAACACGGCGCTGCTGACTTTGCAGAACGGGCTGGGCAACGAGGAATTCCTCCTCGCCCGCTGGGGCGCAGAGCGGGTGATGGGCGCGCTCTGTTTCGTCTGCCTGAACCGCACCGCGCCCGGCGTGATCGAGCACTACGATGCGGGCTCCATTTCCATCGGCGAATTCCGCCGCCCCGCGAGCGACCGCGCGCGCGCCGTGGCGGAGGCTTTTGTCCGCGCGGGCGTGGAGTCGCGGGCGGTGGAAAACCTCATCACCGAGCGCTGGCGCAAGCTGCTTTGGAACATCCCCTTCAAC
>JANXSB010000302.1 GCA_025352865.1 Chthoniobacter sp.
ACGGAGTGCCGTCCCTACCCCGCAGACGCCACCAGCTTCCGGTGCATCTCCGCGGTGAGCGTCTCGATTTTCTCGCTCAGCGCCTTCGTCAGTTTCGTCAGCTCCGTGTTCTGCTCCATCAGCACCAGCAGTTGCGCCGTCTGCTCCACGGCGGCAGCTTGGCGTGCGGCGCTTTCGTTGGCGAGGGCTTCGCGGTGTTGCGCGTCGGCGTCGTTGTGCGCCTTGTCGCGGTCGGCTTGGCGGGTTTGCGCGAGCAGGATCAGCGGCGCGGCGTAGGCCGCCTGGAGACTGAATGCGAGGTTCAGGAGGATGAATGGGTAAAGGTCGAATTTCCAAACGCCCGCGGCATTGCCGCCGATCCACACCGCGACCACGAGCGTCTGCGTGATGAGAAAGAACGGGGTGCCAAAGAAGCGCGCAAACGCCTCGGCCTTGAGTGCGAACCAGTCATTGCCAAAGGCGGGCGCGAGATGCGCGTGCGGGTGGTGAAATCGGAGATGCCGCGGATGAGCGGAAACGGGCTGAGCGGTCGGTGAAGTATTCATGGTGGTTTGATGTTGGGTGGAGTTGGCGGTTCGCCTGTAATGATGCACGAGCGGCGTGCTTTTTCCCATCACGCGAAAAGCCGGCAGTGGCTCGGTTTCCTCAGTCTCGGTTTTTTTGAAAACGCAGAGGCACTGAGACGCTCAAGAGAGCGCAAAGTCTCCCAAAACGGAAGACCTCTGCGTCTCTGCGTTTTCAAATTATTTCCCCCTCCCGCTAAGAAATCGCGCGGCCCGTCCGTTTGCCTCATTGAACCACCATGCCTCCCACGGACACGCCCGACCTCCTCGCCCTGCTCGACCGTTACGAACGCCCGCTCGTGCGCTACGCGTGCAGCATCGTCGGCGACCTCGAGTCCGCGCGCGACGTGGTGCAGGAGACGTTCATCAAACTCGCGCAGGGCGAAATGCGGAACGGTTCCGCCGCCGCCGAAACAACCGCACCGCACACCGAAGCCTGGCTTTTCACCGTCACGCGCAACCGCGCCCTCGACCACCTCCGCAAAAACCGCCGCATCATTCCCATGGAACTCCCCGACGACCGCCCCTGCGCCGCGCCCGGCCCTGCCACCACTCTCGATCGGCGCGAGTCCGCCGCGTCGCTCTTTTCCCTGCTCGACGCGCTGAGCCCGAACCAGCGCGAAGTCATCCGCCTCAAATTCCAAAACGACCTCTCCTACCGCGAGATCGCCGATGTCACGCAGCTCAGCGTGACCAATGTCGGCTTTCTCCTCCACACCGGGCTGAAAAAACTCCGCGCCCTGCTCCGCGAGCAGCCACTCCCGGATTTCGATCTCCCCCTCCGCTCCACGCTATGAATACCGACGACCCCAAATTCACCGCCCACGCCCTCGGCGAACTCGAAGACCTCACCCCCGCCGAGCGCGCGGAAATTGCCGCCCTCCTCGCCGCCGACGCTGACGCCGCGGGCGACGCCGAAGAAACCCGCGCCCTTGCTGCGCGACTCCGGAGCGAGTTGCAAAGCGAGCAATCCGCACCGCTCACCGACGTGCAGCGCGCCGCCGTGCTGGCTGCGAACGCTGTGCCCGTAAGCCTTCGCGGTTCAGCGGATTTGGAAAAGGCGAGCGTCCGTCCGTGGCGTTCGTCGCGCGTGCTCGGCTCGCTGGCCCTCGCCGCGAGTGTGGTTTTGTGCGCGTCGCTGGCGTGGAAAGCGGAGTTTCAGAAGCCGGTTCCGTCTTTGGAAAATCTCGCCATCGCTCCGCAGTCACCCGCGGCGACTGAGCCCGACCTGCAAGATTCCCCAGCTCCGCATCCCGAGCCGGAAGCACTCGCACTAGAGCCGCAGGTGAATCCCGCATCGGCGGCGAAGTCGATCGAGATGGCGAAGCCCGTGGCTGCCGCTGAACCTGCGCCGCTGGCTGCGCTCGCGCCTGTTGCTTCCAACGCTGAGCCTGCGGCGGACGAAGCGAAAAAAGAACCCGCGGGGATCAACGATCCAAGCGGTCCCGCAGGAATCAAAGCGACTACCAAGACCAAGCAGTTGCTCAGCGAAGCGAAGGGTTTTGCCGACACGGGCCGCTACGATTTTGCGTTCAAACGCTACGAGCAGGTTTTGGCAATCGACAAATACAACAAGGAGGCGCGGGCGGGTGAAGAAGCGGTAAACCGCGCAAAGAAAGATTTCGGCGTTGTCTCCTACAACGAAACGAGGTCGCGTGCCATTCAATCCAGCTCTTCTCTGCCGTCCGCGCTCACGGCAGTGCCTCCCGTGTCGCGAACGGCAAATCTGGCCACGCTGGCAAAGGCGGGGCGGAGTAATTCAATCGCGGATGCAGAGTCGCCTGCCAAGAGCTTGCAGCGTGGCGACGTGCTATCGCTCGATGACGCCATGAGAGAAAATGACGTGCGCAAGAATGAGTATCAACGGTATCCCGACCACGACCCTTTCGACACCTCCGATTCCTACGACTTCATCGCCGACAACGCCTTTCTCCCCGTCGCGCAAGCGCCGCTCTCGACCTTCAGCATTGATGTGGACACGGCGAGCTACGCCATCGTGCGGCGCTTTCTCAATGAGCAGCACCTGCCGCCGAAGGGCGCGGTGCGGATCGAGGAACTCATCAACTACGTCCCCTACGACTACCCGCAGCCGCAGGGCGACGCGCCTTTCTCCGCGACGATGGAAGTGGCCGCGTGCCCGTGGACGCCCGCGCACCGGCTCGTCCGCATCGGGCTCAAAGGCCGCGAGATCGCGAAGGATCAGCGCCCGGCGA
>JANXSB010000339.1 GCA_025352865.1 Chthoniobacter sp.
CACGCCCGCGCCCCGGCGAAATGCAGCGCGACCGCGAGCAGGATCGTCACCACCGGCGCATTGAAGACATGCGTCCATACCCGCCGCGGCGACGCCCCGCTGATGAGCATGATGCCGAGCGTCCACAGCGCCGTCTCCACGCCGAGATTGTGGATGAAAAGCACCGCGCTCGTCCGCTGGTCGGTCTGGTCGAAAAGCTTCTGAATCAGCGGCAGCGCGATGTAGCCGTAATTGTAGATGCCCGCCGTGAACGCAAACGTCCGCCGCTGCCGCGCGTCGCTCACGCCGAAGATCGGCGCACACACAAAGCACAGCCCGTATCCGAGCGCCACCGTCGCAAAGCCCACCGCCGGCGCGAGCACGATATTTCCCACGGAATCCAGCGCGCGATTTCCAAGAATCGTGTCGAGGATGAGGCACGGAAAAAGCAGATTCACCACGACCCGCAGCAGGCTCGCGTCCGCCTCCTCGCTCAGCCAGCCCACGCGCCGGATTCCCCAGCCCGCGCCGATGGTCACAAAGACCGGCGCGACCGCGAGCAGCAGCGGCAGGTAGTCGTTCATCGCGCCGCCACCATCCTCCCCGCGAGCCGCTTTGCGCCTTGATCCGCGCTCACCTCCGCTCCTGCCCCATCACCGGATCGGCTTTCATCAGCGCCGCGAATTCCGGCGCCTTCATGGGCCGGTACTCCTTCGTCAGCTCCGCGACTTCCAGCTCGGTCAGCCCACGCGGAATCGTGATGACCCCATCGCGCACCTTCCGGTCGATAATCATGTCCGTCACCTGATGAATCCCCTTCGGCGTGACCACAAAGATCACCATCGAGCTGCCCCTGCGCTCGCCGCTCACCGCTTCGAGATCGATCCGTCCCTTGTTATCGAGTTTGAAAGAAGCGCCCCACGAACCGTCCGCCGCCTGGAACGGATACATCGCCTTGATGCTCTGCTCGCTGACCGACGGCACCCTTTCGATGTAGGCCTGCCGCTCGGGATTGTGCATCGTGATCGGCTTGGAAAATGGCTCCCCGTCGCGCGCATTGGCCTCGGCGTAAAAGCGCACGGTCACCGACGGCTTTTTCGCCATGCCGAGACAGGCCAGCGCGAGCACGACGGGGAAAAGGCAGAGCACAGTTTTCATGGCGCGGAGTCTTGGGGCACGGCTTGCCATTTGCCAACCCCGAAACGCCCCGCTAAATCAGCGCGATGAAATCCCGACCCCTCTGCGCCCTCCTCGCCGCGCTCGCCGTCTCCGCCCGCGCCGCCGAGGAAGCGCCGCCCGCGCCGCCCAAGCCCGGCATGATGCACCGCCTGCTTCACCCTTTCGGCAGCAGCTCCCCCGCGCCCGAGTCCGCGCCGAAAACGAAGCCCGTGAACCTCAAAGGCCTGGAGATGAGCCTCGCCCTCGCACCCGCCGCGCTGAAGCTCTCGGAAACCCGCACCGTCAAAGTCACCGTGATGCTCGCCAACAAGGGGAAAAAGCTCATCCAGCTTGATTTCCCGACCACCCAGCGCATCGAGGTGCTGGTCAAAAACAAGGCCGGCAAACGTGTGGTGCAATGGTCCGAGGACCAGGCCTTCACCAGCGATCCCACGCTCGTCGCCATCAATCCCGGCGAACGCCTCGAGTACTCCGCCAACGTCCCCACCCGCGACCTCGCCGCCGGCGAAACCTACACGCTCGAAGCCTTCTTCCCCAACTTCGACACGCTCCGCAAAGCCCGCGAGCTCGTGCCTGAAAAATAAGTCGCGGGGAACCTGCCGCTCAGTCCTGCACCTTTTCCAACATCGCCCGCAGCGCTCCGAACTTCCCTTTCACCGCCGCCTCCGCGACCGGCGCGTTCAGCATCTGCGTCGCGTTTTTGTGCTCCACCCATTCCGGCGGCAGCTCCTTGATGAACGAACTCGGCGTGCCCGGCATCGGGCTCCCATACTTGATCCGATGCCCGCACCACGTCAGCGCCAGCGTCTGCCGCGCGCGGGTGATGCCGACGTAAAGCAGCCGCCGCTCTTCGTCCACCGTGCCCTCCATTTTCGAGCGGTCATGCGGCAGCAGCCCCTCTTCCAGCCCGATCAAATAAACGTGCGGAAACTCCAATCCCTTCGCCGCGTGCAGCGTGATCAGCGTCACGCCGGGGCCGTCCATGTCGTCCTCCTCGTCCTCGCGTTCCTGCCGCAGACTCATCTCATCGAGAAAGCCGCGCAGCCCTTCCGTCGAGCGCGCCTGATGCGCCTCGAATGATTGCAGCATCTCGCCCACATTCGTCTCGCGGCTGAGCGCTTCTTCCGGCGTCTTGCAGGTGCGCCGCAGGTCTTCGATGTAGCCGATCTCCTTCAGCAGCTCGCGCAAAACCGCAGGCTGATCCGCGAGCGGCGTGTTGAGCTTGGTTTCAAAGCGATCCATCAGCGCGATGAACGCGTCGATGCTCCCCGCCGCGCGTCCCGTCAGCGTCTCGCGAAACTCCGGCGCGCTCAGCGCGGCGAAAACTCCGCACCGCATTTTCGCGCTCATCTCCGTCGCGCGCTCGATCGTCGTCGCGCTGATCCCACGCGCCGGCGTGTTGATGATCCGCAGCAGCGAAACGTCGTCGTCCGTGTTCACCACGCACTGCGCGTAGGCCAGCAGCTCCTTCACCTCGCGCCGGTCGAAAAAGCTTTTCCCGCCAACGACACGGTACGGAATCTTGA
>JANXSB010000679.1 GCA_025352865.1 Chthoniobacter sp.
GATTTCGAGCTTCACCCATTTTGGCAGGCCCGCAGCGGCGGCGAGGCGCGCGAGGCGCACGGCTTCCTCGGCGTTCATCGCGCCGCTCGTGTTCGGCAGGAGCAGGTATTTTTTCGGGTCGATGAAATCGAGGATGTTGGCGAAAGGATCGCCTTTGCCCGAAAGATCGGCCCGGCGCAGCGCGACGGTGACGATCTCGCAACCGCTCGCGTCGAGCGCGTCCGCCATCGCCGCGTTGGACGAAAATTTCCCCGTGCCGAGTAGCAGGCGCGATTGGAATTCGCGACCGGCGATGGTCAGGGTTGCGGATGGGCTCGGCATGAGGGCGCAGACGGTAGCAAAGCCTGCGCGCGAGACACGCGAAAAGACGGGCCGACTCGCGCTTGCGGAATGGCCGGTCATTCCTAGTTTCCCGGCGTGCGCGAATTCAACCCGTCATCGATCAGCCTGACCGGCTCGCTGCTCGTCGCGCACCCCGGTCTGCGCGATCCGAATTTCTGCAAGACCGTCCTCTTTCTTTCGACGAACGATGCAGACGAGGGTTCGTTCGGCCTCACGCTGAACCGTCCGTCGGGCCGCACTGTCGCCGACCTGCTGCCCGGCCGCGACCTCGGCGCGCTTGCAAACGTCCCCGTTTTTCTCGGCGGTCCGGTGTCCACCGATCAGCTCATTTTCGCGTCCTTCAAATGGCATCCGCAGACGCAGCGGATGGAATGTCGGCATCATCTGGTCATCGACGAAGCCGAGCAGGCGCTGGCCGAGGAAACGGCGACGGTGCGCGCGTTCGTCGGTTACGCAGGCTGGAGCAAAGGCCAGCTCGAAGGCGAACTCGCGCAACGCTCATGGCTCGTGCAAAAACCCGAGCGCGAGATGCTGGAACTGGAGCGCTGCCCGCGGCTCTGGCGCGAAATCACGAGCACCTTCGGCCCGTGGTTTCAGCTCGTGGCAGAGGCACCGGACGAGCCGGGGAAAAATTGAGCGCCGCGGCCCTCACGCCGCCGGATACTCCCAGCCTTTGCGATAGTCGCGACGGAGCAGCTTGTTCGCCGCTTCGTCACCGATGACCGTCTCCTTCACGCCGTCCCACTCGATGCTGCGGCCGATTTTCATGCTGAGCATTCCGAGTAGCGCGACGTTCGTGGAGCGGTGGATTTCCTCGATGTCGCTGACGGGCTTCGCGCCCGTCTTGATGGCGTTGAGGAAGTCCGCCCACAGCTCCTGGATGTTCTGCGAATCGGGGTTGTGGAGCTGCGCGTCCTCGTGGAGCACGGGGTCCTTGTCGTTGACCGGGTAAAACGTCCAGCCCTTCTCCCAGCCTTGGTGAAAGATGCCTTTCGTGCCGTAGAAATAGCAGCCGACGTTTTCGCCTTTGTCCGTCGCATTCCCGGCGAACTGGCGGTGCTCCCACTGGACGGTGAATTTTTCAAACTCGAAGGTGGCGAGTTGGTGGTCGGGCGAGTCGCTGGTCTGTTCGTTGGCGGTGAGGATGACGGGGCCTTTGATCGGGCGGCCGCCGGCGGAGAAGATTTTCTTCGGGTATTTTTCGCCGGTGATCCACAGCACTTGGTCGAGCCAGTGGATGCCCCAGTCGCCGAGCGTGCCGTTCGCGTAATCGAGGTAGCTGCGAAAGCCGCGCGGGTGGATGCCGCCGCGCCACGCCTGGCTTTTGTCGCGGGGATCGCCGCCGTTGTAGGGGCGCAGCGGGGCTGGGCCGCACCACATTTCCCAGTCGAGTTCCTTCGGCACTTCGACGGTCGGGAGCGGTTTGTCTTTGCCGCCGCCGTAGTGGACAAAGCAGCGCACCATCCCGATGTCGCCGGCTTTCCCCGAGCGGACGAACTCGCGCCCGCTGACACAATGCGGCGACACACGCCGGTGCGTGCCGACCTGCACCACGCGCCCGCTGGCCTTCGCCGCGTTCACCATCGCGCGGCCTTCCATGATCGTGTGCGAGATGGGTTTCTCGACATAGACATGCGCGCCCGCCTTCACCGCCGCAATCATGATCAGCGCATGCCAGTGGTCCGGCGTGCCCACGATGGCGATGTCCGGTTTCTCCTTCGCGAGCAGTTCGCGGAAGTCCTTGTAAGTCTTCGGCGCGTCGCCCGTGCCGGCCTTCACACTCGCGAGCGTCGTCTCGATCTGCCGGTCGTCCACATCGCACAGCGCCACGATCTCGCACGCGCCGCTGGCCATCGCCGAGAGCAGGATATTATTCCCCC
>JANXSB010000393.1 GCA_025352865.1 Chthoniobacter sp.
CCCCGTCCGCATCGCGTCCTGGAAAAGCAGCGCAAACTTCACCACCTCCGCCACGCTCTCGCCCTCGGCGAAATAGCCATCGCCCATGTTTTGCAAAATGCGGATGCCCCGGCACTCCCGCGCGAGCCGCTCGAAGTGGCCGTTGTGGATGCGCAGCGCCGCGCGATACGCCGGCACGCCATGCCGCGTTTTCAAGTCCGTCGAGCCGACGAGGTCGGTGAAAAACAGGACGGCGAAGCGGGTTTCCGGGCCGGGCATGCCGGCGGGTGTAGCAGAAGGCGGACAGGGGCGGAATAGAATTTGAGGGCAGGCGGCGTCGAGCTTTGCTCTCGACTTAGGGCGGGCAGTTTTCGACTTTCGCGCCCTCATGCCCACGCCCCACGAAATCTTTGCCCAGATGCCGCCCGCCGTGGCGGACCAGCTTTTCAGCTTTCTCGAGAAAAACGAAAAGCCGCTCTACCAGACGACCATCGACACGCTCGCCAAGCAGCGGAAGCTGCGGATGATTTTTGTCACGCGCAAGCCGCGCCCGGAGCGGCACGCGTGGATGCGCGATGTGCTGGCGCGCGCGGTGAACGACGGCATCGCCGCACACCTGCTGCAAATCTGGCTGGTGGGCGCGCACGCGAAACTGCTCTGCGATTTCCTCGACGGCCTCGGCATCGCGCACGATGCGAACGGCACCATCGAGGCGCTGCCGCCTGCGCCCGCAAAAGCCGATCTCGTCAAAGCGATCGAGCCGCTTTTTGCGACGCACGATCCGGCGGTCGTGGCGGTTTATCTCCACGCCTTCCAGGCGCTGGATGACAAGGGCTGGGACTCGCTCGCCGGGCTGCTCAGCGAAGATTCGCGGCTGAAACTGGCCGCTGGATAACCGCCGTTTTCGCCGCGTGCCTGGGCGGCCGTCTCCCGTTTTTTTTGCTGCGCGCGGCGCGGGGTCTGGCAGTAGTGGCGGCCCGCCTCGCGGATGTCGCGACGGCTTTTCCACACACGCCCCATGAAGCTCGCCGCCACCCTCCTCGCCTGCGCCCTCACCGCCACGCTGCTCGCCGATGATGCGCCCGCGCGCATCGACGCGCGGATGATGCAGATGCCGGCGGTTTCCAAAACGCAGATCGCGTTCATTTACGCGGGAGATATTTGGATCGCGCCGAAGACGGGCGGCGCGGCGGTGCGGCTGAGCACGCCGCGCGGGGCGGAGTCGTTCCCGCGGTTTTCGCCAGACGGGTCGCTGATTGCGTTCAGCGGAAACTACGACGGCAATGCGGATCTGTACGTGATGCCGGCGGGCGGCGGCGAGCCGCGGCGGATCACGCATCACGGCGCGAATGACCGGATGCTCGGCTGGTACCCGGACGGGCAGGCGCTGCTTTTTGCGTCGCACATGACGAGCTTCACCGAGCGGGCGGCGCAGCTTTTCAAAGTCTCCGCAAGCGGCGGGCTGCCGGAAAAACTGCCGGTGCCGTACGGTGAGTTCGGCGCGATTTCGCCGGACGGGAAGATGCTCGCCTACACGCCGATCTCGACGGATTTCGCGACGTGGAAACGCTATCGCGGCGGCATGGCGCCGGACGTTTGGCTTTTCGATCTGGAGAAAAAAACGGCGGAGAACATCACGCACAACGACGCGAACGACTCGCAGCCGATGTGGCACGGCTCGACGGTTTATTTCCTCTCAGACCGCGACGAGCACGAGCGCGCGAACATCTGGGCCTACGACTCGCAGACGAAGCAGACGCGGCAGGTGACGAAGTTCACGGATGCGGATGTGCATTTCCCGAGCATCGGGCCGGAGGAGATCGTGTTTGAAAACGGCGGGCGGCTGCATCTGCTGGACCTCGCGACGGAGCAGTCGCGCGAGGTGCAGATCACGGTCGTGACGGATCGCGTAACGCTGCGGCCGCACACGATCAACGTGACGAATTTCGTGCGCGATGCGGCGGTGTCGCCGACGGGGAAGCGGGCGCTGTTTGAGGCGCGCGGGGAGATTTTCAGCGTGCCGGCGGAGCATGGGATCGTGCGCAATCTCACGGAATCGAGCGGGGTGGCGGAGCGGTATCCCGCGTGGTCGCCGGATGGAAAATGGATCGCGTATTTTTCCGACCGCACCGGCGAGTACGAGCTGACGCTGCGGCCCGCGGAAGGCGGCGGCGCGGAGCAGGTGCAGACACAGCTCGGCGCGGGCTGGCGCTACCAGCCGCAGTGGTCGCCGGACGCGAAGAAGATCGTCTTCATCGACAGCGCGATGCGGATTCATCTGCACGACGTGGCGGCGAAACAGACGGAGGTGATCGACAAAGCGCAGTCGTTTTACCACGGGGAACTGGAGCGTTTCCGCGTGAGCTGGTCGGCGGACAGCCGCTGGATCGCCTACGCGCGCGACCAGGAAAACGACCAGACGGCGATCGTGCTCTACGACACGCAGGAGAAAAAAACGCAGCAGGTGACGCGCGGTTTTTACGACGACGATCTGCCGGTTTTTGACCCGGACGGAAAGTATCTCTACTACCGCTCGAAGCGTGTGTTTGAGCCGCTCTACAGCGAGTCGGACAACACATGGATTTACACGAATGGCGAGTCGCTCGTGGCGGTGCCGCTGCGCAAGGATGTGACGTCGCCACTCGCGCCGCGCAACGACGAGGAGCCGCTGAAAAAGGACAAGCCCGACGCGGAAAAGAAGGACGACAAGCCGGCGGACGATGCGAAACCCGAGGAGAAAAAGGATGAGCCGAAAAAGGATGACGAGAAGAAGAGCGAGGTCGCGATCAAGGAGCAGAAGCCGGGCGATGCGGCGAAGCCCGCGGAGGTGAAGCCGGGAGACAAGGCGGCGAAGGCGGAGGAGAAAAAGACGAAGCCGGTGCTGGTCGATCTCGAAGGTTTTGAGGCGCGCGCCGTGGTGATTCCGGTGGGCGGCGGGCACTTCGACAATCTGATCGCGGTGCCGGGCAAGGTGGTCTTCCGCTGGCCGCCGCGGGTGGGCTCGCGCGGCGGGGCGAGTCCGCTGTCGTACTGGGATTTGGAAAAGCGCGAAGAGAAGATGATTCTCGACGATTGCGGAGGCGCGGAACTTTCCGCCGACGGCAAAAAGCTGCTGCTCAAAAAGGGCGGGACGTGGGGCATCGTGAACGTGGCGGAGGGGCAGAAACTGGACAAGCCGCTGGCGACGGGGAGCTTCGATGTGACGGTCGATCCGCAGGCGGAATGGCGGCAGATTTTCAACGACGCGTGGCGGATCGAGCGCGATTTTTTCTACGACCCCGGCATGCACGGGCTGGACTGGAAGGCGATGCGCGAGCGCTACGGAAAACTGCTCGGCGACGCGGTGACGCGCTGGGATGTGAACTACGTGCTCGGCGAAATGCTCGGTGAGTTGAACGTCTCGCACGCTTATCGCGGCGGCGGCGACACCGAGGAGGCGTGGGTGCGAGGCGTCGGTTATCTCGGGTGCGATTTCACGCTGGAGCAGGGCGCGTATCGGATCGCGCACATCCTCGAAGGCGCGCCGTGGGATACCTTGCGCTCGCCGCTGCGCCAGCCGGGCGTGAACGTGGCGGAGGGCGACTGGCTGCTCGCGGTGGATGGCCGCGCGCTCGATGTGAATGAAGATCCGTGGGCCGCCTTCCAAGGACTCGCCGACCGCACGGTGATGATCACGGTGAACAACAAACCGAACCGCGAAGGCGCGCGCGACGTGCTCGTGCAGACGCTCGGCAGCGAGGCCACGCTGAGGCATCAGGCGTGGATCGAGGCGAACCGCAAACGCGTGGACGCGGCGAGCGGCGGAAAGATCGGCTACGTCTATGTGCGTAATACGGCGGCGGACGGGCAGAGCAATTTGTATCAGCAATTCCGCGCGCAGTTCGACAAGCCAGGCCTCATCATCGACGAACGCTGGAACTCCGGCGGGCAGATTCCCGACCGCTTCATCGAACTGCTCGGGCGGCGCGTGACGAATTTCTGGGGCGTG
>JANXSB010000404.1 GCA_025352865.1 Chthoniobacter sp.
CCAAGACGAGCTTGAAGGGCGGCACGATCCTCGACGCAGTGCGGTGCTACAACGCGCACCACGCGGGGTTGCCGACGAAGCCCTTCACCGAAGTCGCCGACGAGTTCCTCGCTGCGAAGGAGGCGATGGGCATCAGCTTCGACTACCGCCGCAGTTTGCGGCATTACCTTGCCCGGCTGAAAAAAGATTTCAGCCAGCAGCCGCTCGCGGACATCACGACGGTGCAGGTCGATGACTGGTTGCGCGAAGCCCACGGCAATCACACGACGAAGAACAACCTGCGGCGCGTGTTCGTGACGCTATTCAAGTGGGCGCGCGAGCGCGGGTATCTCGCACAGGACAAGAAGACCGCGCCCGAGCGCGCCATGACCTTCAACGGCGCGGAAACCGCGCCGGCGATTTTTACGCCGGCAGAGATGAAGAGGATTCTCGCCGTGTGCCCCGACAACCTTCTGCCGCATGTCGTCATCGGCGCTTTCTCCGGCATCCGCGCATCGGAAATCGAGCGGCTCGAATGGAGCGAGATTTTGTGGGATCGCGGTTACATCGAAATCAAAGCGGCGAAGGCGAAGACGAAGGCGCGGCGGCTCGTGCCGATCCTGCCGAATCTGCGCGCGTGGCTGGAACCGAGGAAAAAGGAACAGGGCCGCGTCTGCTTCCTGCGGAATCTTCACCTGCGACTGACCTACTTCGGCGAAAAGTCCGGCGTCGGCTGGAAGCAGAACGCACTGCTCCGCTTCCCACGCGCCCACACCGGATGGGCGTACCCACGGTCGCTCCAGGCCGGCGAAGCAGAGCTTCGGGGACAAGGGCGTTTTCAAGCTGGAGCTTGGGAACGAGGATGGAACCGCGCAGCGGTTGCCTAACGAACCGGGCTGCGGCAGCATTGTCCCGCCATGCACGACCCGTTCTCGATCACCCGCCGGCATTTCTTTGGCCGGACGGCCAATGCCATCGGCAGCGCCGCGCTCGCGTCGCTGCTGAATCGCGATCTTTTCGCCGCGCCAGATCTGAGTACGCGCGGGGCGCTGCCGGCGCTGCATTTTGCGCCGAAGGCGAAGCATGTGATCTATCTGCACCAGTCGGGCGCGCCGTCGCATGTGGATCTTTTCGACTACAAGCCGGAGATGCAAAAGCATCACGGCGAGGAACTGCCGGCGTCGATCCGGCAGGGGCAGCGGATCACGGGGATGACTTCGGGGCAGAAGGCGTTTCCGGTGGCGGCGACGAAATACAAGTTCGCGCAGTCGGGAAAAAGCGGGCTGTGGCTGAGCGAGCTGCTGCCGCATCACGGCAAAATCGCGGACGACATCTGCCTCGTGCGCTCAATGCACACGGACGCGATCAATCACGATCCCGCGATCACTTTCATCCAGACCGGCAGCGAGCAGCCGGGGCGGCCGTGCCTCGGGAGCTGGCTGAGCTACGGCATCGGGAGTGAAAACAAAAACCTTCCCGCGTTCGTCGTGCTTATTTCGCAGGGCACGGGGGAGCTGAATGACCAGCCGCTGATGTCGCGGCTGTGGGGGAGCGGGTTTCTGCCGAGCAGCTATCAGGGCGTGAAGTTTCGCAGCAAGGGCGACCCGGTGCTTTACATCAACAACCCGCCGGGCATCGACGATTCGTGCCGGCGCGAGATGCTCGATGCGGTGAAGGGGCTGAACGAAATGCAGGCGTCGGCGCTCGGCGATCCCGAGATCGAGACGCGCATCGCGCAGTACGAGATGGCGTATCGCATGCAGGCCAGCGTGCCGGAGCTGATGACGCTGGATAAGGAACCCGCGAGCACTTTCGACCTCTACGGCCCCGAGGCGAAAACGCCGGGCACCTTCGCGGCGAATGCGCTGCTCGCGCGGCGGCTCGTGGAGCGGGGCGTGCGGTTTGTGCAGCTCTATCATCGCGGCTGGGATCAGCACGGGAACCTCGCGGGCGCGCTGCCGAAGCAATGCCACGACACGGATCAGGCGAGCGCGGCGCTGGTGCTGGACTTGAAGCAGCGCGGCTTGCTCGACGAGACGCTCGTCATCTGGGGCGGCGAGTTTGGCCGCACGGCGTATGTGCAGGGCGACATCAACAACCCCGGCTACGGACGCGACCATCACCCGCGCTGCTTTTCCATGTGGATGGCCGGCGGCGGCATCAAACCCGGCATGAGCTACGGCGAGACGGACGACTACTGCTACAACATCGTCCGCGACCCCGTGCATGTGCACGACCTCAACGCCACGATCCTCCGCTGCCTCGGCATCGACCACGAGCGGCTGACCTACAAATTCCAGGGCCGCGATTTCCGGCTCACGGATGTGCATGGGAAAGTGGTGACGGGCATCCTCGCGTAGGCTGTTTAACAAAACCGACGAATTCCCCGCGTGCAGGCTTGCGGCGGGCGCGGCGGGCTTCTACACCACCCGGTCATGAATTCCTCCCGCAACAAACTTTTCCTGATGATGGTGCTCGAGATCGCGATCTGGGGCGCGTGGCAGATCAAGATTTTCAGCTACATGGGGATGCTGAAATTCGAGCCCGGCCAGCAGGCGCTCGTCGGCAGCGTTTTCGGCATCGCCTCGCTCGTCGGCATCTTTTTCTCGAACCAGTTCGCGGATCGAAATTTTGCCGCGGAAAGGTTTCTCGCGTTCAGTCACCTGGTCGGCGGACTGGCGCTCGTGGGCACCGCTTTTGTCACGAGCTTCTGGCCGTTCTTTGCGCTGTTCCTGATCTACGGGTTGCTCTACGTGCCCACGATTTCGGTCACAAATTCCCTCGCCTTCGCCAACCTCGCCAACCCGGCGAAAGACTTCGGCTTTGTCCGCATGGGCGGAACCATCGGCTGGATCGTGGTGAGCTGGCCGTTCATTCTGCTGCTGAAAGATTCCGCCGGACCGGAGACGACGCGCTGGATTTTCGTCGTCGCGGGCGTGATCTCGTTTGTGCTCGCCGCCTTCAGCCTCACGCTCCCGCACACGCCGCCGCGCACCGACACGCACGGCCTCGACAAGCTCGCGTGGATGCGCGCCGCCAAGCTGCTCGGCACGCCCTACGTGCTCGTGCTCTTCCTCGTCACCTTCATCGACTCCACGATTCACAACGGCTACTTCGTCGTCATCGACGGCTTTCTCACCAAGGTCGGCATCTCGTCCAACATGACCATGGTCGTGAGCAGCATCGGCCAGGTCGCGGAGATCGTGACCATGCTCATCCTCGGCACGGTGCTGAAAAAGCTCGGTTGGAAATGGACGATGATCCTTGGCATTCTCGGCCACGCGTGCCGCTTCGGCGTGTTCGCGTTTTTCCAGGAATCGCCCGCGCTCATCATCGCCATCCAGGTGCTCCACGGCATCTGCTACGCGTTCTTTTTCGCCACGGTTTATATCTTCGTGGATGCGGTTTTCCCGAAGGATGTGCGGGCCAGCGCGCAGGGGCTTTTCAATCTGCTCATCCTCGGTGTCGGCATGGTCGTCGCCAGCCAGCTTTTCCCGCGCCTCTCCGCGGCCTACACGGTCGATGGCGTGGTCGATTACCACCGCCTCTTCCTCGTCCCCACCGGCATGGCGCTCGCGGCCATGGCGGCGCTCTTCCTCTTTTTCAAACCACCCACCGAGCGCCCCGAGGACTTCGGCCCCCCCACGACTCCGCACTAAAACTGCGCGCGCAATTCCTCCGGCGTCGCGCCGCTCGCGCGCAGGCTGCGGAGGCTGGTGGCGTCGTCACGTTTCGCGAGGCGGATGCCGTTCACGTCGGTCATCAGCGTGCAGTGGTGAAAGGCGGGTGCGTCGAGGCCGAGCGCGCGGTAGAGCAGGAGCTGGCGGCAGGTGCTGGTGAGCAGGTCCGCGCCGCGCACGACTTCGGTGATGCCCATCGCCGCGTCATCGACCGCGCATGCGAGCTGATAGCTCGGCAGGCCGTCTTTGCGCCACACGAGGAAGTCGCCGAAATCGCGGCCCGCGATTTCTGCGTGCCCGCCGAGCGCGCTGTCCGTAAAGGAAATTGTTTCGCCATCCGGCACGCGGAAGCGCCAGTTGCCTTTGCCATCTGCCATCTGCCATTTGCCATTCTCCCGCCCTCGGCAAGTGCCGGGATAGATCGGCTCGTCCTCGCCCGCGTGCGGCGCGGTGAGTGCGCGGAGCACGTCCTGGCGCGAGCAGATGCAGGGATAGATCGAGCCGCTTGCGCGGAGATTTTCGAAAGCCGCGACGTACCCCGCCATGCGTGCGCTCTGCACATACGGCGCGTGCGGCCCGCCCACGTCCGGCCCTTCGCTCCAGCGCAGACCAAACCAGCGCAGATCCTCGATCATCGCCGCGCTGAAATCCGCCCCGCATCGCGCAGCGTCGAGGTCTTCGCTGCGCAGAATCAGCGCCCCGCCGGCTGCCTCCGCGCGCTGCTGCGCGATCCAGAAAGTGCGCGCGTGGCCGAGGTGAAGGAAACCCGTTGGCGAGGGCGCGAGCCGTCCGCGATAGCTGCGAGTGGTAGTCACGGCGTCCTTCTATCCTATTGAGCCGCGGACGCGAAAGCGCATGCTGCACGCGCCTCATTTTATGCTCCGCATCACTGCCATCTTTTTTCTCGCGATCCTTTCCGCAGCGGCGTCCGAGCCGGAAACGTGGCGCAGCGAGCATCGGATCATTGACCTGCACATGCACATTGACGGGACCGAGGAGCGCTTCGCCCGCGCGGTGCGGATCATGGATGCGGCGGGCATCGGCATCGGCGTGAATCTGAGCGGCGGCACGGTCACGCACGCGCCGGGCGAGACGTCGGAATTTGAGCGCGTGAAGACAATGGCCGACCGGCTGCATCCAGGGCGTTTCGTGCATTACATGAATCTCGATTACGCGGGCTGGAATGAGCCGGACTTTGCCGAGCGCGCGGCGCGACAGATCGAGGAAGGACGCCGCCTCGGCGCGGCGGGACTGAAAGAATACAAGCGGCTCGGGCTTTTCCTCCGCGACGCGCAGAAGCAGCTCATCAAAATCGACGACCCGAAGCTCGATGGCGTGTGGCGCAAATGCGGCGAACTCGGGATGCCGGTTTCGATCCATGTCGCCGATCCGCGCGCTTTCTGGCTGCCGTATGACGAGAAAAACGAGCGCTGGACTGAGTTGAGGGATCACCGCTCGTGGTGGTTCGGTGACGCCGCGAAATATCCGCCGCGCGAGGAACTCCTCGCCGCGCTCAATCGCGTCATCGAGCGGCATCCGCAGACCACTTTCGTCTGCGTGCATTTCGCCAACAACGCGGAGGATCTCGACTGGGTGGAGCACGCGCTCGACACGCATCCGAACATGCTCGCCGATCTCGCCGCGCGCATTCCCGAACTGGGCCGGCACGAGCCGGAGCGCGTTCGCTCCCGCTGCCCGTGTTGTCGGCGGCGAAAATCACCCGCGACTTCGCGCCCGATGGACGGCTCGACGAACGCGAGTGGCAGCAAGCCGCGCCGGTGCGGCTCGAATACCAATCCAACGACGCCAGCGCGCGGCCCGAGCTGAGCACGACGGTCCGCGCGCTGTGGTCGGCGGATTTTCTCTACCTCGGATACGAATGTCCGTTCACGAAGCTGAGCGTTTTCACCCCCGCGCAAAAAGACGAGCGCATCGGGCTGTGGGATAAAGACGTCGTCGAGGCCTTCATCTGCGCGGATCCCGCAAAGCTCACGCGCTACACCGAATACGAATGGGCGCCCAACGGCGACCGCCTCGACCTGCTCTGCGATCTGCCCGCGAAGGATTTCGCATGGAGCAGCGGCATGGAATCCGCGGCGAGCTTGGACGAAACCGCGCACGTCTGGCGCGTCGAAGTCCGCATCCCGCTGCGCGCCCTCGCCGACACCGCACCGCAGCCCGGCGCGCGCTGGCGCATCAATCTTTTCCGCCACGACACCGCGGGCGGCGGCTTCCTCGCATTCAGCCCCACACTCACCTCCACGTTTCACACGCCGGAGCGTTTCGGCTGGCTGGAATTCGCCGGCCCGCCGCCGCCGTGAGCGCCTACTTTTTCACCCCGCGCAGATGCTCGTCGAACCAGTCGGCCATCACCGTCATGTCCTTGTCCATGCCGCCCCAGCCGTGGGCTCCGCCGGGATGGACCACGACCTTCGCCGTGGCTCCGGCCTCGGTCGCGCGCTGGGCGAAAGTCTCCGACTGCTGGAGCGGCACGAGCTTGTCCGCATCGCCGTGGAAAATGAGCGTCGGCGGCAGCGCGCCGCTGATGAAATAGATCGGCGAGATTTCTTTTCCATAAACCTGCCGGCTCTCCGGCGTATCCGAGCGCGGGCCGAAGGCGGGCTTGTAGTCTTTCAAAATTCCGGTGCCCACCGCGTCCTCGCCGGTCGTGCCGTAGTTGAGAAAATCCGTCGGCGGAAAAAAGCACGCGACCGCCTGCACGGCGCTGCTCTCGCGGTCAATCGGGTCTTTCGCGTCCGCTTTTCCCGGCCCGCCCTGCGTGCCCATCGTCAGCGAAAGATGCCCACCCGCGCTGCCGCCGGTGATACCGAGCTTGTCAGGATTCACACCCCATTTTTTCGCGTTGAAGCGGATGAAGCGCACTGCGCGATGAATGTCCTGCGCGACCTCGGGAATGATGAACCGCGGCTGCGAACCATGCACGACCGCGAAGACCGTGTAGCCGCGATCGAGATACGGCGCGTAACCGCGCGGGTTCACTGCATCGTGGCTGGAAAACCAGCCGCCGCTGACCATGTAGATGATGCCGTAGCCGTTCGGTTCCTTCGCGGGCTGGATGACATCGAGCGTCAGCGCTGTGCCGAATTTGCGCCCATAGACGACATCCTCTGTGCGCGTGAAAGTGGCGGGCTCCTCCGCGCGGAGCGAAGGGAGCAGGAGTAAAAACGCGAGGGCGAGAAGGCGGGAGAACGAGTGCATCTCGCGTTAGTGCTCGCTCGCATTTTCCAAAGCAATCCTGAACCGCCGGGCACGCCTCCTGAAAAATCCCGCTCCCCCGCCTTGCCCACAAACGCGCCGCCCAGCTAGCCTCCGCGCCATGCAAAAGATCTCGCTCGGCGAAAGCAAACTCTCCTCCTCCCGGCTCGCCTACGGCTGCTGGCGTCTCGCGCCCGCGGGTGACGTGAAAACGAATCTCGAAATCGCCCGCGCCGCGATCCTCGCCGCCGTGGATGCGGGCTTCACGCTCTTCGATCACGCCGACATCTACTGCCACACCCGCGCCGAGAGCGCCTTTGGCGAAGTCATGCGCGAGAATCCGAAGCTCCGCAAAAAGCTCCTCGTCTCGACGAAATGCGGCATCCGTCTCGCCGACGAACCGCCCGGCACTCCGCAGCGCTACGACTTCTCCGCCGAGCACATCATCCGGTCGTGCGAGCAGTCGCTCCGCCGCCTGCACGTCGAGGAAATCGACCTTTTCCAACTTCACCGCCCCGACTGGCTCATGGACGCCGACGAGGTTGCCATCGCCTTTACCAGCCTCCACAAATCCGGCAAGGTGATCGAGTTTGGCGTCAGTAATTTCGCGCCCTCGCAAGTCGCCATGATCCAGCGCGCGCTCCTGCAAAAACTCGAGCAGCCGCTCGTCGCGAACCAAGTCGAGATCAGCCTCGCGAACCTCACCGCCTTCACCGACGGCACCCTCGACCAATGCCAGTCGCTGAATCTCACGCCCCTCGCGTGGAGCCCGCTCGCCGGCGGCCTGCTCGGCGACGGCGGCAAGGATTTGCTCCCCTCGCAGCAGGGCTACCGCGTGGACGGCATCCTCGCCGCGCTCGACGCCATGGCCACCCAGCGCGGCGTCACCCGCACCGCCCTCGCCCTCGCCTGGCTGCTGAAGCACCCCGCAAAAATCATCCCCATCGTCGGTACCGCCAACCCCGACCGCATCCGCGCCGCCGCCCTCGCCACCAAGATCGAGCTGACCCGCGAGGAATGGTACCACCTCCTCCTCGCCGCCCGCGGCGAACCGCTGCCGTAGCTTCGGCCCGCCTCGGCGCAGGGCGCTGCCGTTTTACTCGACAAACTCCAGCTCGACCGGCGCGGGGATGAGGTTGGCAGCGTGAGCTTGAGAAAGGAATTCGCGGATGGCGGCGCGGCCGGTGTCGCCGTAGTCGAGGGTGAGTTCGTTCACATACATGCCGATGAATTGGTCGGCGAGCGCGGTGTCCAAGCCGCGGGCGAGCGGCATCGCGTGGGCGACTCCGGCGGCGCGGTGTTCGAGGCCGTAGCGGATGCTTTCGTGGAGGATGCGGTTGATGGCGCTGCGGTCGGCGGGCGCGATGTCCTTGCGGATGACGTTGCCGCCGAGCGGGAGCGGGAGGCCGGTTTTGATTTTCCACCAAACGCCGAGGTCGAGGATGAGTTCGAGCTGCTCGTCGCGGTAGGTGAGCTGGCCTTCGTGGATGATGAGTCCCACGTCGGCACGTCCGCTTTTCACGGCGGAGAAAATCTCGTCGAAGGGAACGACGACGGTTTCGCATGCGCCGATAGCGAGTTGCAGCGCGAGGTAGGCGCTGGTCATTTTGCCGGGGATGGCGATGCGCTTTCCACGCAGCCAGTCGCGTACTTCGCCGAAGCGCGGATTCTCGCCGAGCCCATCGCGTTTCGGGGCCACGAGCATGGGGCCGTAGCCGTCGCCCATGCTCGCGCCGCAGGGGAGCAGCGCGTATTTGTCGAGCACATGGGCGTAGGCGTGGATGGAGATCGCGGAGATGTGCAGCTCGCCGCGCGTGGCGCGCTCGTTCAGCGTCTGGATGTCCTGGAGGATGTGCTGGAAACGCCAGCCGTGGGTGTCGATCTTGCCCTCGGCGAGGGCGTAAAACATGAAGGCGTCATCGGGATCGGGCGAGTGGCCGAGGGTGAGGATTTCGGAATGGGGCATGGCGGGCGAAGGCTTACACTTTCTTTCGTCTGATGGGCAAAGAAGGTTTCGTCAGACGGGAGTATCCGCCTCAAATCCCTGCCGTGTTTTAATTCCGTTAATTTGGCAAAATTCCGTTAATTCCGTCCAAAAAAAACAAAACGGAATTACGGAATTTTGCCAAATTAACGGAATGGGATTTGAGCAAAGCTGTAGGGAAAGCAGACTGCTTCCCTTACAGTTCACCCACCTCGAAAACATGTCCGACGCCCTCGAAACATCCGCCCGCACCATTGTCCAGCGTCTGCACGACGCCAGGCACATCGCGCTGTATGCGGGCGGGTGCGTGCGCGACCGACTGATGGGCGTGGAGCCGCATGATTACGACATCGCCACGGACGCGCGGCCGGAGCAGGTGCAGGCGCTCTTTCGCCGCACCGTCGCGGTCGGTGCACACTTTGGCGTCATCGTGGTGCTCGATGGCAGTTACGAATTTCAGGTCGCGACGTTTCGCAACGACGGCCAGTACATCGACGGTCGCCGGCCCGAGACGGTCAGTTTTTCCACGCCGGAGCAGGACGCCGAGCGGCGCGACTTCACGATCAACGGGCTCTTTTTCGATCCGCTCACCGACCGGCTCATCGACTACGTGGGCGGCCAGCGCGATCTCGAAGCGCGCGTGTTGCGCGCCATCGGCAATCCCTGCGACCGTTTCCGCGAGGACCGCCTGCGCATGCTGCGCGCGGCGCGGTTCGCGACCACGCTCGGCTTCGACATCGACGGCCCGACGTGGCGCGCGGTGTGCGAAAATGCGCCGCACATCCACGAGGTCAGCGCCGAGCGCATCCGCGAGGAGCTGATGAAAATCCTGCTCTCGCCGCGGCGCGTGCGCGGTTTTGACCTGCTGGATGAAAGCGGGCTGCTCCGTGAAATCCTGCCCGAGATCGAGGCGCTGAAAGGCTGCGAGCAGCCGCCGCAGTTTCATCCCGAAGGCGATGTCTTCAAACACACCCGCATCATGCTCGGCCTTTTGCCCGCGCAGGTTTCCGGGCCGCTCGTGCTCTCGGTGCTCTTTCACGACATCGGCAAGCCGGGCACCTTCGCCACCGATCCCGACGGGCGCATCCGCTTCAACGGCCACGACCGGCTCGGCGCGGAAATGACCGAGGCGGTGATGACCCGCCTGCGCTTTTCCCGCGCGGAGATCGACGCCGCGGTCGAGATCGTAGCGAACCACATGGTCTTCAAAGACGTGCAGCAGATGCGCGTGGCCAAGGTCAAACGCTTCCTCGCCCGCCCGCACATGGACGACGAGCTGGAGCTGCACCGCGTCGATTGCACCAGCAGCCACGGCCTGCTCGACAACTACGAATTT
>JANXSB010000409.1 GCA_025352865.1 Chthoniobacter sp.
CGCTCCGGCAGCCGCCGGACGAGTCGCGTGCTCCACCCGGAAGTTGTCGTCGGACGCCTTCGTGAGTTTCATGAATCAGCCTCCACCCCCTGCATCTTCCCCTTGTCGCCGGGCGCGACGGCTGCGTAGCTTCCCCGCCTCGCATGAATTGCCCCGCGAACCCAAGCCCCGTCCGAATTTTGTGAAAATCCTCATCACCGGCAGCAGGGGATTTGTCGGCGCGAGCTTCGGAGTTTTCGCCTCGGTGGCAGGGCACGAAGTCCTCGGCATCAGCCGCTCCAGCCAGCCGGAACCGGGCTGGCCCGGACGGCATGTGCAGGGCGACGCCGCGCAGGCCGACCTCGCGCCGATCATCCGTGATTTCGCTCCCGACCTCCTCCTCCAGGCCGCCGGTTCCGCATCCGTCGGCGCTTCGATCGCCGATCCTGTCGGCGATTTCCGCGCGACCGCCGTCACGCTCATCAATGTCCTCGACGGCGTGCGCCGTTCCGGGTGCGCGCCGGTCATCGTCTTTCCGTCCAGCGCCGCCGTGTATGGGAATCCCGCGTACCTGCCCGTCGCCGAGGATGCGCCGTGCGCGCCGATTTCGCCGTACGGTTTTCACAAGACCGCGTGCGAATTTTTCGCCCGCGAATATTCGCACTGCTTCGGCCTGAGCACCGTCGTGTGCCGCATCTTCTCGCTCTTCGGCAGCCGCCAGCGCCGGCTCCTCGCGTGGGAGATTTTTGCGCAGCTCGCCGGAAAATCCCCCGCGCTCGAACTCCAGGGCACCGGCACCGAGACGCGCGACTTCCTGCACATGGACGACCTCTCTCTCGCGATTCTCGCGCTCACGCCCGTCGTCCCGCGCGGCCAATGCACCATCCTGAACGCCGCCAGCGGACGCGAGACGCCCATCATGGAACTCGCCGAGACGATGCGCGCCATCGTCGCGCCGGAGAAAAAAATCACCTGCCGCGGCCTCGCGCGCCCCGGCGATCCGCACCGCTGGTGCGCGGACATCCGCCTGCTCCGTTCGCTCATTCCGGAGTGGCAGCCGCAGGAATTCCCCGCCGCGATCGGGGAGACGATCCGCCAATGGCGCGGTCGTGAGCGCGTGGATAAGTGAACGACCGGCGGGAACCACTATCCAATAATCGCACCAGCCAAAATATGAGCCTCCTCTCCACCATTCGCTCCCGCTTCCACCCGCTCTGGAGAATCCGGCGCACGCCGTGGTTGTTTCAGATTTTTCGCCGTCTCGATTTTCCGGTGTGGGTGCGCTGCCAGACGCTGGGCATGAAAATGCGGGTGATGTGGTTTCGGGATTTGAACTGGCTGTTCGACTCCGTGCCCAAGGAGCCGGAGTTCAACACGGTGATGGAGCGGTTGTGCGAGGTTTTCCGGCCGGATGTTTTTTGGGATGTGGGCGCGAATCTCGGGTGGTTTTCCTGGCTCGTGAACGCCAGGGCAAAGCCGTCCGAAGTGGTGCTCTTCGAGCCGCTGCCGCAGAATGCCCGGCTCCTCGGCGACACCATCCGGCGCAACGGATTTTCGCACATGCGCGTCGTCGAGTCCGCCGTCGCCGACCGCTGCGGCTCGGTGTCTTTCCAAGTGGACGACAAGAGCGGTGCCGCGAGCCAGATCAAGGAAGTCTTCGACGCCAGCAGCGATGCCGCGATCTTGCGCGGCTACGGGCCCGGGGCGGAGATTTCCGTGAAGATGACGACGCTGGATGCGGAGATCGCCGCCGGCGCGCGAATTCCGGACCTGATCAAAATGGACATCGAATGCGCGGAGCACCTCGCGTTGCAAGGGGCGGAGAAATTGCTCGCTTCCGGCGGGACCATCATCGCCTTCGAGTGCTACAAGAAGGAGGCGATCGAACTCTTGAAGGCGAGGGGATGGAAAGTCTTCCTCATCGATCCACTGAACAACTACCTCGCGCTTCCGCCCGCGCTGCAAGAGCGAGCTAGGAGCATCACGCAGACGCTGAAGTGCGT
The DNA here is from genome assembly GCA_025352865.1 of Chthoniobacter sp. Lineage (GTDB taxonomy): Bacteria > Verrucomicrobiota > Verrucomicrobiia > Chthoniobacterales > Chthoniobacteraceae > Chthoniobacter. Next base: position 1,983 of record JANXSB010000409.1, read on the forward strand.
GGAATGAGCGACGCGGGCTCCGACGGCGTGGTTTCCCGATCTGCACGCTCTGAGCGCCACCGAAAATGGCTCGGCTGGCTCAATCTGCTCGCGCGCTTCGCCTCCGTGCAACTCGTCATCCAAGTGCTCGGATTTCTCAGCGGCATCCTCATCGTCCGCCATCTCTCGAAGCCGGACTACGCGTGGTTCACCATCGCGAATTCCCTCGCAGCCACCATGAACATGCTGGCCGACGTGGGGGTCAGCGGAGCGCTGACGGCTGTGGGCGGGGAGCTGTGGCAGGACAATGCGCGGTTCGGTTCCCTTGTTCGCACGGGACTCGCGTTGCGCAGGAAATTTGCCATCGTGAGCGCCACGGTCGTCACGCCCCTTTTCATCTGGATGCTCGTGAAAAACCAGGCTCCCACCGCGACGATCGCCGTCCTGTTGCCGGCTGCGCTCGTGGGTTTCCTGATGCAGTTGACCGCCGGGGTTCTTGGCGTCGTCATCTCGCTGAGGCAGGAGATTCGGCGGATGCAACTCCTCGGCCTGGCCGCCGCGTTGTTGAGACTCGGGTTGCTTGCGCCTGCGTGCCTGATCTTCATTGATTCCCGTGTCGCCGTCGTCGCCGGGACCATCGCGGTGGCCATGCAGGCGTGGATCCTCCGCCGGTGGGTGCGGTCATCGGTGGACTGGCACGCGCCGGAGAGTCCCGAATACCGCAGCCGGATTCTTTCGATTGTCAAAAAGCAGGCACCCATCACGATCTTTCACTGTGTGCAGGGCCAGATCATTGTCCTGCTCATCAGCATCTTTGGAAATGAGGAGCGGGTCGCGGAGATCGGAGCGCTCGGGAGATTCGCGGTCATCTTCACTCTCATTTCATCCGTGATGAACGGCATCGTCGTCCCGCGGTTTGCGCGCTGTCAGGAACGCAGCATCCTGCGCCGCCGTTACTGGCAGGTGGCGATTGGCTTTGGCGTTTTAACAGGAACGCTTGTCGCACTCTCTGCCGCATTCCCGCGTCCGCTCCTTTGGGTGCTTGGTGGCAGATACGCGAATCTGGAAAGCGAAGTGTGGCTGATGATGCTCAACGCTGCGTTGGGGGGCATGTTCGTGTGCCTTGTTTCGATGACGTATTGCAGAGGGTGGATTTTCCCCGCGGCCATCTGCATCCCGCTGGAGATCGTCACCCAGGCGGCGCTGATTCTGATTTTCGACATGTCCACGGTTCGCGGCGTTCTGCTCGTCGGCTGCATCGGCAGCGCGCCGGGAATTCTTCTCGCCATCGCCATTGCTCATCTGCGTACGAGAAAGTCCGCACCACCGCCTGGCCCCGGTGCGCGATCTGGTGGCAGTGATGGCTTGGAGTTACTCGGGAATTCCTAAATGGTTTAACACAAACATGGCCACCAATGCATCCGTCCGAACTAAAGTTTACGCGAACACCGGGAATCCCGAAGTGATCCGATGGGTGCCGGACGGGACTCGGAGCATTCTAGATCTCGGTTGTGGTGCCGGGGGAAACGCTGGTGCGCTCGCGGGACGGGCGGACCGCATTGATGGCGTCACGCTCTCGGAGGACGAGGCAGCGATCGCAAGGGAGGTTTGCCGAGAGGTATTCGTTCACAATTTGGAGGAAGGGCTCCCGCACGGCACCCACCCGCCGTACGATGTCGTTCTCGCATCCCATGTCATCGAACACATTTGCTTTCCTGCGAAGCTGCTTCGGGATGTTGCCGCCCAATTGGCACCGGGCGGAAGATTGATCGTTGCGCTGCCAAACTTGATGAACTTCAAATACCGCTTCCCATTGTTCTTCGGGAAATTCGAGTATCAAGACGGCGGCATCATGGATAACACGCACTTCCGGTGGTACACGTTCAAGTCGGGGCGGCGGTTGCTGGAGGCGCACGGTTTCCGCGTGGTCAGCGCCTATGCGTCCGGGCATTTTCCCATGCCGCTCATCGGTCGCTTAGTTCCGTCGGCGATCCGGCGGTGGATCGATCGCTGCGCGGCGAGAATTTCACCGGGGTTCTTTGGCATTCAGCTCATTTACGTCGCGGTGAAAGACTGAAGCTTTCTCGCGGGTGGAGCAGTTGGCTCGGAGGGCGGGTCGTGAGTTTGATTCGCGGCTGCGATGAACTGGGAGAAAGTGCTTGTCTTGAATTGGCGCAAATTCCACGTTCCCGCGCTTTTCCGGGGAGGCCCACCTCTGCCCGCCGAATCGTTGCCCCTCTCATTCATTCCAGATCCCCATGTCCAAGAAAGTCCTCGTCACCGGCGCTGCCGGATTCATCGGCTCGCATGTCGTTGACCACTGCCTCGCGCTCGACATGGAGGTCGTGGCGACGGATGATCTTTCCGGTGGGTTCATCGAGAATGTGAACCCGCGCGCGACGTGGGTGCAGGGCGATCTGCGCGATGCGGAATTCACGGAATCGCTCTGGGCGCACGGGCCTTTCCACACTGTGTATCACCTCGGCGCGTATGCGGCGGAAGGGCTTTCGCATTTCATCCGGCACTACAATTACAACACGAACCTTCTCGGCAGCATCAACCTCATCAACCGCGCGGTGCGGCACAAGGTGGAGTGCTTCGTCTTCACCTCGAGCATCGCGGTGTATGGCAGGAACCAGGTTCCGATGACCGAGGAACTCGTGCCGCAGCCCGAGGATCCGTACGGCATTTCCAAATATGCGGTCGAACTCGATCTGAAGGCGGCGCACGAGATGTTCGGGCTGAACTCGGTCGTCTTCCGCCCGCACAACGTCTATGGCGAGCGCCAGAACATCGCGGACAAGTACCGGAATGTGATCGGCATTTTCATGAACCAGACGCTGCAGGGTGAGCCGATGAGCGCGTTCGGCGACGGGATGCAGACGCGCGCCTTTTCGCATGTGGACGATGTCGCGCCGATCATCGCGCGCGCACCGTCCGTGCCCGCCGCGATGAACGAGACTTTTAACATCGGCGCGGACACGCCGCACACCGTGCTCGATCTCGCGCGCGAAGTTGCGTCTGCCTTTGGAAAGCCGCTGAACGTGAAGCACCTTCCCGCGCGCAACGAGGTGGTTCATGCGTTTAGCGACCACTCGAAAATTTCCCGCGTCTTCGGACACCAGGAGCCGGTTTCGCTGCACGACGGGATCGCGCGCA